>CAYXFJ010000005.1:0-26886 GCA_964464265.1 uncultured bacterium | reverse complement strand
GACTTCAGGTCACAGAAAAGGATCGGTGAGCGCATTGGTGAAAAAGATGATCAACTGCTCTTTGGAAAAGGATACGATCATAATTATGTGCTGAATAAAGCCGGGAATGAGCTGTCATTTGCTGCAAAGGTAGTGGATTTCAAATCCGGGAGGGTCATGCAGGTATATACCACTGAACCCGCGATTCAGTTATATACAGGAAACAGTCTGAGTGATAAGGATATAGGAAAAGCGGGAAAGGTCTATAGTGCCAGGACTGCCCTCTGCCTTGAGACGCAGCATTTTCCTGATTCCCCGAACCATCCCAATTTTCCGTCTACGGTATTGAGACCCGGAGAGATATACCAGTCCACAACGATCTACCAGTTCTCTGTGGAGTAAGGCACAAGGACAAAATGTAACAATAACAGGGATCCAAGGAAAGGATCAAGGAGTCAATAATGAAAAAGGGTAAAAGAGCTCTTCTGACAATGCTTGTCGGTATGACCGTCATACTGGCCTGTTTAACTCCTGCACCGGATCCGGATGCAGACCTGCCATTTTTCCTCGGGAACTGGGCACTGGATCTGCCAGGAGGGGCAGGCTGGTTGTCTTTACGGCAGGAACAGGGTTATCTGGATGCCGACATACTCTGGTACGGCGGGAGCGTCGTTCCGGTGGATAATGTCTATTTTAACGAAGGCACGTTTCTGGTCACCCGGAACCGTCAGCAAGTGCGCAAACAGGATGCGAACGGAAATTCGTTAAGAACACAGATTCTGACCTCACGTATTGAGATAAACCGCAGGGGAGACGCCATTATCGGCGAGCTTTTTGAACCAAAACGTGATGGTATGGGAGTGGGGATTACATCGTTTTCCGGAAAGAGAATTCCTCCGATCCCTCAGCCTCCTGATCTGTCAAAAATCACTTTTGGCGAACCTGTACCTCTGTTCAACGGAAAAGATCTTACAGGGTGGCAGCTCATCAATCCCGACGATGTGAATGGATTCAGGGCTGAAAACGGTATTCTGATGAATGATCCTGTACAGGAAGAGGGTAAACCCCACAAAAATTACGGCAATATCAGAACTGTCCGGGAATTTGAAGATTTCAACCTGAAGATCGAGGTAAATGTTCCGAAGGGCAGCAACAGCGGGGTTTATCTGCGCGGTATATATGAGGTTCAGGTATCAGACAGTTATGGCAGTCCTCTCGATTCCCACAACATGGGAGCCATATACAGCCGTATCGCACCCACGGCAGCAGCCGAAAAACCTGCCGGAGAGTGGCAGAAAATGGATATCACATTATGCGACAGGCATGCGACCATTTTTCTGAACGGTGTAAAAATCATTGATAATCAGCCGCTGCCCGGAGTCACAGGCGGAGCTCTCAGGGCAAATGAATTCATCCCGGGGCCTATTTACCTCCAGGGAGATCACGGAAAAGTTCTTTACAGAAATATCCTGTTAACGCCCGTGATCAAAAAATGATGCCCAGGATACGTTCAACTGCAATAGAGAAAAAGACTGGCAGTCATTATAGCAGGAGCAGGAAATGAAAAGAACTCTTTATATGACGGGTTTGCTTCTTTTATTTCTTTTTTGTACCTGTGGTAAAAGAAATATCAGAAAAATAACTGTTGCAGACTATCTGGATAAAATGAAAGCTGCATGGGTCGGGCAGATGGCCGGTGTGGGGTGGGGAGGACCCACGGAGTTTAACTACATGGGACAGATTGTTCCTCTGGACCAGATTCCGGAATGGAAGCCGGAAATGATCAATCAATACAAACAGGATGACATCTATGTGGAAATGACCTTCATCCGAGCACTTGAAATGTACGGCTTCGAGATCCCCATACGGCAGGCGGGCATTGAATTCGCAAACAGCCAGTACAGGTTATGGCATGCGAACCGGGCAGGCAGGGATAATCTGCGATCAGGGATCGCACCTCCATTTTCCGGCCATCCAGAGTACAACAAACACGCGGATGACATCGATTATCAGATTGAAGCGGATTTTTCCGGTATTATTGCTCCCGGATTGCCACAGGCAGTTGTGGATCTGGGAGAAATTTTCGGCCGCCTTATCAATTATGGTGACGGCCTTTATGGCGGACAGTTCGTTGGCGGGATGTATGCAGAAGCATTTTTTACGAATGATATGGAAAAGATCGTAGAGGCAGGTCTCAGATGTATCCCGGTTGAAAGCCTTTACTATAAGACCATCTCGGATGTTCTGAGATGGTACAGGGAAAATCCGGAGGACTGGGAAAGGACATGGCATCTGATAAATGATAAGTACCATCTGAATAGAGAGAATAGAAAATTTTCCTGTTCGAATTCCAATCCGGATTTCAACATAGATGCGAAACTGAATGGTGCTTACATTGTCATGGGGCTTTTGTACGGAGAAGGCGATCCTGACAAAACCATCATCATATCGACAAGATGTGGCCAGGATTCGGACTGCAATCCCTCCAATGCAGCCGGTATCCTTTTCACAACAGTCGGTTTTTCAAAACTGCCTGATCGTTTCACCAGCAGCATAGATCCAGAACCCAGGTTTTCCTATACCGAATATTCTTTTCCGGATCTGCTTTCGGTTTGCGAAAAGCTGGCCAGAGTTGCTGTCCTGAGATATGGCGGACATATTGAGAAGGATGCAAAAGGACATGAGGTGTTCGTCATCCCTTCGACATCTCCTGAGACCTCAGGATTTGAACAATGCTGGAATCCGAACCCTGTTGTGGGCGATGTGCGGTACTCGGATTCGGAGATGGAGAAAATAGAGTACCCCCCGCAAACGACCGGAGGGATGCCATAAGCCATACGCCCGGCGGGCTGCTGCCCTGAATTATGCATGGATTTCACCTGATCAGGTCTGCCCGTTATGAAAAACCCTTCTCTGAAAACCTGCATGAGTGCAATATTTTTTAAGGAGCAGAAATATGGATGGAGAAAAAGTAAAATCATGCCGGAAAGAGATGCATCATCATCTGGTCGAAGAACTTTTACCTTTCTGGTTGAATCGGTGCAAGGATGATACCTACGGCGGCTTCATCACTCATTTCGATGAGAACGGTAAAGATACAGGGGAGGACCAGAAATCACTGATCTCCCAGGCGAGAACCGTATTCACCATGTCCTCAGCACACAGAGCGGGATACGGTGATGGGAAATGCGCTGATTTTGCCAGGCACGGTGTCAATTTTATGATAGATAAGATGTGGGATCCCAAATACGGGGGGTTTTACTGGACAGTTGACCGGAAGGGAGACGTTCAGATCGATAAAAAGATCCTTTATGGTCTGAGTTTTTCCATCTATGCGCTGAGCGAATACACACTGGCAACAGGAGATACGCGTGGAAGGCAGTATGCGGAACAGGTTTTCGATCTCATACAGAAATACTGCACAGACACCATGTACGGCGGATATTTCGAAATGTTTGATAGAAACTGGGAACTGTGCGGGCCGGGAGCGGGGGGCGGGGACAGAAAGACTCTCGATTTTCATATGCATTTCATGGAAGGCCTCACAACGCTCTATGAATGCACCGGGAAATCCCTGCATATCAGAAAATTGAGGGAAACCATTGATATTTTAACAAAAAGGATTCTGCATCCCCGTTATGCGACAGGCATTCCTCAATTCTGGGCCGACTGGAACGTGGCTCCGCAGATTAAATTTGATATTATCTGGGGATGGGACCGGTTTGCTGACGGAGGTTCCAAACCTCATGCTGAAGATAACACATCGTCCGGCCATAATGTAGAGTTTGCCTGGCTGCTCCTGCATGCGCTCCATATTATGCGGGGGGATCCCAAACTGTATGAATCTATTATTCTCAGGCAATTGAATCATTGTTTTGACAATGGTATCGACTGGGAATGCGGAGGGGTCTATGTTGAGGGACCCCATGCTGGCGGCGTGTACGATATGGAAAAGGAATTCTGGCAGCAGGCTGAAGTAATGATAGGCATGCTGGATGCCTGTCTCTACTATGATTTCGATAAGTACTGGCCTGCATATGAAAATGTCCACCGTTTCGTTCTGGATAAAATGGTAAATCATAAGGCAGGGGAATGGTGGCCTCTGACAACGAGGGAAGGCAAACCCATATGGAGGCATATGAGCCATTCCTGGAAGGTGAATTACCATACAGTGCGCTGTGCCATACAGTGCATCAACAGGCTGGACAAGCTGTCTAAAAAGATCAGTGAATGAAAGCAGGCTGTTCCGTTCTGCTGTAACGGAAAGATAAAAAAGGGAAACATCCATGAGAATTGTAATTCACGAGAATTATGATAAACTGAGTGAATGGGTGGCCTATTACATAGCAGACAAGATCAGAAGGGCTAATCCGATAAAATCCAGACCGTTTGTTCTGGGTCTTCCCACCGGATCTTCTCCCATCGGTACTTTTCACGAACTGGTAAAACTCCATCAAGAAGGCAAGGTATCGTTCAGGAATGTAGTGACCTTCAATATGGATGAATACATAGGCCTTCCGGAAGATCATCCTCACAGCTACCATTATTTTATGTACCAGCACCTGTTGAATCATATTGATATTCCTCCCAAAAACATCAACATATTGAACGGAAATGCAAAGGATCTGGAAAAGGAATGCATTCTTTATGAGAAAAAAATAAAGGAATACGGAGGGATACGGTTTTTCCTCGGAGGCATTGGTCCGGACGGCCATATCGCATTCAACGAGCCCGGATCATCCCTTTCATCCAGGACACGCATCAAAACGCTGACCATGGACACGAGATTCGCAAACGCCCGTTTTTTCGATGGGGATGTAAACATGGTCCCCAAGACAGCCCTGACCGTGGGGGTGGGTACCATTATGGATGCAAGACAGGTCATGATCATAGTGAGCGGTCACAGCAAGGCACATGCATTAAAAATGGGTGTCGAGGAGGGTGTGAACCATATGTGGACCATTTCCATGCTGCAACTTCACAGACATGGCATCATCGTCTGCGACGACGAGTCCACTCAGGAGCTCAAAGTGGGTACTGTCAATTATTTCAAAGATATTGAGCAGGAAGCCATACGGCATCTGCCGGAACTTTAATTATAGCAATAAGCATTTTTATCAGGAGAAGATGATCATCCGATAGTCAGACAACAGGATAAATTATGAATAAGGCAAAAAATGAAGACGGATCAAGGGGGCTATTGGTCATTGGAATTTTCCTGGGAATTTTCGCTCTATCTATCCTAGTGGCGATTTTTTTCACGGATACGGTACATGGCAGGATTACCAATTTGATCAGCGGCTTGACAATACTTTTCATTGCTGCGATATTTTTTGTCAGGTCCAGGAAGGTCAGAGGATGAAAAGCTGAAATGGATACGTTTTATGTGCGGCCGGAAATAATGCAAAACCATGCGAAAGAGTTGTTGTCTGTGAAATCTGGCCCGCTGGGCAGAAAGAAAAAAATACTCTCAGTGGAAACACTATATGTCCCGGGATATGTATTCACACTGAATGTGAAAGAAAAAAATCTCGTACAGACGATCGATGTTTTTGTCGATGCAGTGACAGGTGATTTTGCGTTCATACGAAATGTACAATACGAAAAGAAGGAACTTTGCGGCCTGTGGGAAAATACCGCCAGACTATCGAAGGAAGAAGCGGAGATCATTGCAAGAGATAATTTTGCACGTCAGTTACTGCGCAGCAATTTAAAATTCAGAAAAAAGAATGAGATTCAATCAGTAGATAGAAAGGAAAACATCTTTTACCCCTACTGGATAGGAGTGTACAGCCGGAAGAATTCACTGGATTTTAATGCAATTGATGGAGTGACCGGAAAACCGCAGGGCGGAAAAATCAGGATAACACTTATGCAGCTGCTGCTGTCCGAAAAGGATAAGGACAGGTGAAGTATTTGTGAGGAATTTGGTATTCACAGGATCATCATTCAGTAATGAGTGAGATTGAAGAGATGAGGAGGCCGGAACATTGATCTGGACAGATAAACAGATAAATGCTGGAATCCAGTTACTGGAGAGCGAATTCGGGAAGGTGAGAGTAAAATCGGCCATCCAAGCGGTCCGGGATTTTCAGGTGGAAATTCCCAGCTGGATATTTGGTAATTTCGGTGGCGGACGGTTTGCCGGATATACACCACCTGGATTCGCCAGATGCATGGAAGAAAAACTGGATGATGCTGCTTTTATCAACCGGTTGACCGGCGCTACAAGGAACGTTGCCGTACATGTTTTATGGGATCTCAGCAGGGATGGGGTGGAAGGTGAGGAAGAAATTGCCCGCCGGATAGCTGTTGAAATGAAGCAGCGGGAACTCAGGATGGGATCCATAAGTCCGACATTATTTCTTTCCGGATCGGAAAAAGGCAGTCTTTCTTCCTTCGAAAAAAAGACCGTTAACCGGTACATCAGGCAGACTGTTTTCGGAGGTCACATTGCCAAAAAATACGGCTGCGGTCTGCTTACACTCTGGTTTCCCGATGGTTCACTCTATCCAGGCCAGGTAGATCTGAAAAGAGCTTACGGGAATCTGAGGAATGCACTGAAAGAGGCGCAGAAAAAAATGGATCCTTCGGTGTTAATTTTGATCGAGTACAAACTTTTCGAGCCGGGTACCTACAGTACGGTGATTGCGGACTGGGGCAGTGCTTTCTCTATTGCCCGAGCAGCAGGCAGTAACGCAGGAGTTCTTATTGACCTGGGACATCATCCATTTGCTGTCAATATCGAACAGATCGTTGCGCGTCTGATCATGGAGGGTATGCATTGCGGATTTCATTTCAATACGCATTATGCTGCTGATGATGACCATGCTGTAGAGCCGAATGTGCAGATGGCCCGTATCTTTTTTGAACTGGTGGACGGAGGGGTTATATTAAACAAGAATAATTCAAAAAACTGGGCTCTGATGATCGACCAGTGCAGCGGGCGGGAGAACCGTATGCACGCCCTTCTGCACTCCGTGGATTCCCTTCAAAGTTCTCTGGCAAAAGCCATACTTGTGGACAGCAATGCACTCCGCTCTTTACAGGAAGCTGATGAAATCATTCTTGCCAACAGGTTTTTCAATTCAGCCCTCATTCATGCGGATGTTCGGCCAGTGCTTTACTGTGCCCGCATGGAAGAAAACCTCCCTGTCGATCCTGTAACGGCCTATGCTGAGAGCGGGTATCAGAAACAAATAGAAAATGAACGAAAATGAAAATAATACCGGCTCTGGTTTAACTACGAAAAAAGGAACAGAAGGAACATGAGCAAAAACAGACTTAAATTAACGGAACGTCTTGATCAGCTGTATGAATTCGACAGGGTGCCTGTTACTGAAGATCATTTTCACAGTCCGGGTAAGTTCGCTGCACTTTTTGCCGGAGAACATGTCGCTGCCACAGAATTCGTGATCGGACCGATGTTCGTCATTCATGGAGTTGCAGCAAAGGATCTTTTTCTGGGACTGCTTTTAGGGAATCTTCTTGCCGTTCTCTCATGGACTTTTATTGCGGCTCCCATAGCTGTACGAACTCGCCTGACATTGTACTGGTATTTAAGGAAGATTTGCGGTCCGGGTCTGACTTATATTTACAATATAGCCAATGCTTTTCTCTACTGCATTCTGGCCGGGGCAATGATAGCTGTGTCCTCGACTGCCATTGGCCTGGCCTTCAAGATTCCAATGCCAGCTCTCACAGATGTTCTTCCGAACAGTGTCGGCTGGGTCCTGCTCACTCTGGCCGTCGGGAGTGTTGTTACGGTCTTTGCGATTCTTGGTTTCGATAAATTATCGAAATTTTCCTCCGTCTGCTCACCGTGGCTGTTTGCTATTTTTATTGCGGGAGCACTGGCTTTACTGCCCAGCCTCGGCGAGATACGAAGTTTATCCGATTTCTGGTACGTTGCAAAAACAAAAATATGGACCGGTGTCGCTGAACCCGGTCAGGATAAATACGGATTCTGGCATATCACATTCTTCGCATGGTTTGCCAATCTGGCCATGCATGTGGGATTATCGGATATGGCGATACTGAGATTTGCGAAAAACTGGAAATACGGACTTTTTTCAGCTTTCGGCATGTATCCAGGCCATATGCTTGCATGGATTTGTTCCGGTGTGATGGTAGCTGCTGTAAACCGCGAGATGAATCCTGGAATGATGGCTTATACAGCAGCAGGAGTTGCAGGAGCAATGGCTGTTGTTTTAGCCGGATGGACTACAGCAAATCCCACCATGTACAGGGCTGGGCTTGCACTCCAGGTCAACACACCCAATTGGGCACGCTGGCGTGTGACACTTGCGGCCGGTGTGGCAACTACCATTATTGCCTGTTTTCCCGTCGTTTTTATGCGCCTTCTTGATTTTGTCGCTCTTTATGGTTTATTACTGATGCCTATAGGTGCGGTTGTTTTTGCAGAACACTGGCTGGTCCCAAAATTAAAAATGGAGCAGTATGTTGCAGAAAAAAGGCATTTGTTCATCAGCTGGCCGGCACTGATCGCCTGGGCAGGGACTCTTTTGATTGTATTCCTTCTTCCGATACACATGTTTTTCAAATGGCTTCCCGGCTATTTTATCGCACAGATCCTTTATCTTGTCATGAGCGCAATTTTCAAATCAGGAGAAAATACAGACCATGCTTCGAAAAATGCTTAAATTAGCGGCCGTAATACTGTCCATAGCCTCTCTTTTAGTGATACTCTGGATGAGCGCATTGTGCCTGTTAGGAAAAAGGAGCCTGCAGGAATTTAAAGGATGGACCAGTGCATCCACTTTGGTCTGGTTTGTCACTTCACCTTTGTGGCTGATGCCCGGGCAACGGTCAAAAAAAGCATAATAATGATACTGGAAAATCAGATACATGCTGAACCGGGAAGAGCACTCTCATCATATCCTGTAGCTGTGCCTTTTTGATGAATCTTTTAATCCCTAATTTACATAGTATAATCGCAAAAATCCGAAGAGGGGTTCGTGCGACTAGTGTACGGTCATAATGCAGTCTTTTGCAAATACGTGCAGTGGTAAATCGAGGCGAACTGCCCGTGTATCTTATCGTCCGATTGCATTTCTGAGCAATTTCATAAGCTTTGGTTTCTTTCATAAAGGGGGGCATCCATGAAAAAACTCATTCAAAAGACAGTGCCGGGCATTATGATCACCCTCAGTTTTGTTACAGGTTTTACGCAGATCCGCACTTATAATGACAGCATCAGTACGCATCTTACACAACTCGACAAGAGAGGAGCACTCTTATCCTGGTACAAACCTGAAATACCAGGAGCAGGATATGCCCACGTTGTCAGACTGGCTTCGGAGTTCATCAAGAATCTTGTTCCAGTTGAGCCGAAAACCGGTCTGAAACTCTATTACGTCCATGCAGATTTCCTGGGACCTGATCAGGATAAAGATTTTTTTAAGGGGACTTCCGGAACGGACTGGATGCCGAATCCAGCCTGTGTGTTCGCCGGTTTTGTGCAGAGCCTGGCGCTCGGTTACCATGCTTTCACAGGAGACACAGTATACATTCAGATCGTCCGCGATTGCCTGAATCATATGCTGCAGCACGGGACTACACCTCTGGACTGGCCCTGGTCCTTCTGCCCCTATGCGAGTGCCGATCCGGCTACTTTCACCTATGAGGGCGCGACCCAGTGGGAGAATACGGGTCATCGCGGTGATGGGCTTCACTGCCTTGAACCGGATAAGATCGGGGAAATGGGTATTGCATATCTGAAGTTTTTTGAACTCACCGAAGAGCCAAAATACATGATTGCTGCTTTGCATTGTGCAGATGCACTTGTAAAACATGTACGAAATGTGAACGAAGATTCCATGGGATCGCCTGTGCGGTCGCCATGGCCATTCAGGGTGAACGCAAGAACAGGCATGGTGATTGACGAATACACATCCAACGTGATTGAGACTGTACGCCTTTTTGATGAATTGCTCAGGATCAGGGATAAGATCAAGCTCAATCCGTCTAGAGTAGAAGCCTATCAGAAAACGCGGGATTATGCATGGGACTGGATGTTCTCTCAGGTAGGGCCAATGAAAACGTATGTATGGAACGGGTATTTTGAAGATGTTCAAAGCGATCCTTATTTGAAAAACCGTGTCCAGATCACTCCCATGGAGACCGCCCGGTATATACTCAAGCATCCCGAAACTGATCCGGACTGGAAAACACATATTCCGGCTCTGCTGAGCTGGGTGGCCACTGTATTTGCAACCCCGGGGATGGACGCCATTCGCGAACAGTTATGGTGCTTTGAACCCATGGGCAGCCATACATCGCGTTACGCCTCAATCTGTGCTCTCTGGTATGAAAAGACAGGAGATCCTGCTTACAAAGAAAAAGCTTTTCATTTTTTCAATCTGGCCACCTATATGTGCGAGGATAACGGATTCGTATGGACCGGGCCATTCTGGACTAAATCCTGGTTTTCGGATGGTTATAGTGATTATATCCGACATTTCATGGAGGGCATGGGAGCTGTTCCGGAATGGGCCTCTAAAGATGAGGACCATCTTCTGAGGTCGAGTTCCGTGGTTCAGAGAATCTCTTACGGTATACAGATCAAGTACAGGACCTATGATGAAGAGGCAGACGAGGTGTTTCGTCTTGTATCCAAACCCAAGCAGATCCTCGTACACGGGAAACCGGTCAGGCAGACAACCAGACTGGAAGGTGAAGGATGGACCTGGCAGCCCATGGAAAAGGGAGGAGTTCTGCGCATCAAGCATCAAAAACCGGATATTATCATCAGTCTGTGAAATACCCTATTCATGAATTCTGATACCGATTTACAAAGTGGTTTATCAGTACAAAATCCTGTGATCGTATGAAATCCATTTTAATAAGGGATGAAAAAATGAAGGTAAGAACTCTTTTCTTCTGTGCATTTTCTTTTATACTGACTGTGCTCTCATGCACAGGAAAAAATCCGCAAACAACAGGTGATTCGTTTGAGGCGCTGAAAGCCGCATTTCCGGAACCGCCTATGTCTTTCCGGACAGTTCCTTTCTGGGTATGGCACGATGCTGTAACCTGTGAGGAGATCGACAGGCAGCTGGAGGATTTCAAAGAAAAGGGATTCGGGGGCGTTTTCATTCATCCAAGATACGGCCTTGTAACAGAATACCTTTCTCAGGAATGGTTTGACCGTATTGGGGATGCGGTCAAGAAGGCGGAGACGCTTGGATTGGAAGTCTGGCTTTATGACGAAAATTCCT
Organism: uncultured bacterium; assembly: GCA_964464265.1. GTDB lineage: Bacteria > Zhuqueibacterota > QNDG01 > QNDG01 > DSAB01 > CAYXFJ01. The sequence goes on along the minus strand of CAYXFJ010000005.1, from coordinate 15,667 downwards.
TTCCGAGCGGATTTGGTGGCGGGCATGTTCCGGCACAGATGCCCGAATCCTATAACCAGGGTCAGGGATTGATACTCCTGAAACGGGGTTATATAACTGCCGATAGCTTTCATTCTTCAGAACTTGTGTTAAAAAAGGAGGGCGATGCCTTCATTGAGATCCTGAAACCACCTCAAAAAGATATGCGGGAGGATGGCCAGTTTTATGTTTTTGAAAAAAAAGTGTATGAGCGGTCTAAATGGTATGGCGGTTATTCCTATGTTGACCTCCTTCTTGAAGGCGTCACCGAAAAATTCATCGATGTGACCATGGACGGCTATGAGAAGACAGCCGGACATGTTTTTGGCAAAACAATACCGGGAATCTTTACGGATGAACCCCATATCAATCCACCCGGCGGAAGGAACAGTATTCGATGGACACCAGGGATCTTCGAATTGTTCCGCAGGAGATGGGGATACGATCTCAAGCCCCTGCTCGCGGCTCTTTTCGAGGAAACAGGTGACTGGAAGAGGGTCCGGCACAATTATCAAACTCTGCTGCTCGAACGGTTCATCGAGCGATGGGCCAAACCCTGGTACAGGTACTGTGAGGATAAGCATTGGATATGGACAGGGCATTACTGGGAACACGAATGGCCGAATCCGAGAAACGGACCGGACAATATGGCCATGTATGCATGGCATCAGATGCCCGGTATTGATATGCTCTTCAATAGTCTGGAGGAACGTCCTGACCAGTTTGGAAACATCCAGGCAGTCAAAGAACTGAGCAGTGTCGCCAACCAGATGGGACGCACAAGGACTTTGAGCGAAACTTACGGTGCCGCTGGATGGGAGCTCACCTTTGAAGACATGAAACGCCTGGGAGACTGGGAGTATGTGCTGGGTGTCAATTTCATGAATCAGCATCTTTCCTACATGACCCTGAAGGGCGACAGGAAGCATGATTTCCCCCAGTCTTTTTCCTATCATACACCATGGTGGGATCTCTACACGCCTGTTGCCGGATATTTTGCCAGGCTCTCTCTGGCCCTTTCATCGGGTGAGCAGCGGAACCGGATACTCGTTCTTGAGCCAACAACAACAACCTGGATGTATTTTGGAGTGAATGGCAGAAATGAGCAGCTGGAAAATATCAAGGATGCGTTCAAGAACCTTCTGGATGTGCTTGAGAGATATCATGTTGAATATGACCTTGGCAGTGAAAATATTATCGGTGAACAGGGTTCTGTTAAAGAAAAAGAATTTACAGTCGGGAAACGGTCTTACGATATTGTGATCCTGCCTCCTTTTGTTGAAACTCTTGACAAAAAGACCGGACAGCTTCTGGAACTTTTTATGGAAAAAAGAGGGAAAATAATTTCCTTTTCCGATCCACCTTCTCGTATTGACGGAAAGGAAAATAACCGTTTTGCAGGTGCAGTTCAGCGTCACAGTGATCTTTGGTTAAAAGTGTCTCTTCCGGTTCCTCAGCCGGTCATCGATGAACTTCGTTCTCATTCGCCCGCAGCCGAGTTTCCTCCTGATATGGGAGGGAAACTTTTTCACCAGAGGAGATATTTTAAGGATGGTAATCTTCTTTTTCTGGCCAATTTTTCCGCAGAGGAAAATAGCAGGGGATGGATCACACTGGCTGGAAGTTCGGTGACTTTACTCAATCCATTTACAGGAAGTATTGAGCCTTATGCCTGTGAACAAAAAGACGGGAAGATCAGATCCCGTATTGATATTCCTCCCTGCGGCAGCCTGTTGCTTTTTATTCATCAGACCGGCAAAAATAAAGTTGTATTTCAGCCAGAACTGATGGAACGCCTGATACCAGCTTCAGGCGAAATGAAGATCGAACGTCTTGAGCCCAATGTAGCCACTCTCGATTATTGCGATCTCAAACTGGAAGACAAATGGCTGAAAGGTATGTATTTTTATACTGCCTCGGACACCATTTTTAAACATCACGGTTTTGCGGACAATCCCTGGGTTTCTTCGACCCAGTACAAAACCGATATATTAGACCTGGACCGGTTCCCGGAGAACTCCGGTTTTGAAGCTCGTTTTCCGTTCCATATAGAAGCCGGAACAGAGAATTTACCCTTACTGGCAGTTATTGAAAGACCGGGTATATGGAAGGTTCTGTTCAATGGAGAGATTCTGGAGCCTCTGAAGGACCGTTGGTGGCTGGACAGATCTTTTGGTGTTTTCGAGCTGAAAGGAGTTCATACCGGAGAAAATGCGATCACATTAAAAGTAAACCCGATGTCCGTCCATGCGGAACTCGAACCCGTGTATCTGTTGGGTGATTTTTCTGTTAAAGACCGGAATGGCTGGAGACTTGATAAACCGGACAAATTAACGACCGGATCCTGGAGAGAAAAAGGAATGCCATTCTACGGACATACAGTATCCTATAAATGTACTTTTAATCTCAATACAGACCAGAAAGTAGCCGTGCGTCTGGGAAAATGGAAGGGTACGGTCGCCGAGGTACGTGTGAATCGGGAGAGAGCAGGAATTATCGCATGGAGTCCCTATGAGCTGGACATAACACCTGTTCAGCAGGGAGAGCAGGAGATAGAAGTGATCGTATATGGATCGCTGAAGAATGTGCTCGGACCACATCACAACGTAACCCATCGAGGCATTGTAACTCCATGGAGTTTTAAATTTGCACCTGAACATCAGCCAAAGGGCGCTGATTATGATCTTCTGGATTACGGTCTCTTCGAACCTTTTTTACTCGTGGAAAAATTTTAGTAAGGTAATCCAGGAAGAACGAAAATTATCTCCACCGTAATGATAAGGACAGTGGTGTAATGGATAGAAGAGCATTTGTGCAGAATGTGTCCCGGTCTGTGGCCCTTACATCTGTAGCCCGTTTTCTTCCCGGCTGCCATTTCCCCAAAAGAAAAAAGCCCAATGTCATTATCATTATCACAGACGACCAGGGATGGGGGGATATCCGTATTAATGGAAATCCGGATGTAAATACTCCTGTGCTTGACCGTCTGTCAACAGAAAGTGTGAGTTTTGAGCGGTTCTATGTCTGTCCTGTATGCGCACCGACACGTGCCAGCCTGCTCACAGGCAATTACCATCTTCGCACAGGATGCGCTTGGGTAACCCGGGGACTGGAAACCATGCGTCTTTCTCAGATTACAATGCCTGATGTGTTCAAGGTTTCCGGTTACAAAACAGGTTATTTCGGAAAATGGCATAATGGTTCTGCGTATCCCTATCATCCTCTTGGAAGAGGATTCGAGCATTTCTTCGGATTCTGTGCCGGACACTGGAACAATTACTTTAATACAAGCCTGGAAGAGAACGGTTTGACTGTACAAACCAAGGGATATATCACTGATGTGCTTACAGACAATGCTATCCGGTTTTTAAAAAATGTAAAGCATCAGCCTTTCTTCTGTTATATCGCCTACAACACTCCTCACAGTCCGTTCCAGGTGCCCGACTGGTATTTCGATAAATACAGAGCACTGGGTTTCAATGAAAAAGACTCCTGTGTGTACGGTATGGTTGAAAACCTGGATGATAACATTGGCCGAATCCTGAATACACTGAATGATCTCAGTCTAAGCGAAAATACCATTGTGGTGTTTCTTACAGACAATGGACCCAACGGAGAGCGTTACAACGGAAACATGAGGGGTTCAAAAGCAAGCGTGCATGAAGGAGGTATACGCGTGCCCCTGTACATACGCTGGCCTGAAAAATTGCCTGAAGGTAAAAAAGTGTCAAAAATAACTGCCCACATCGATATTTTCCCCACTCTTCTCGAACTCTGCGGAATATCCCTTCCAGCGGAAGCAAAGATAGACGGACGGAGTCTCGTTCCCCTCATTAATGATTCTTCTGACTGGCCGGACAGGTTCATTTTCACCCACCAGACGCGAAGAGGAGAAGTCAAACCCCATCCCTGCTCTGTGCGTTCAGAGAAGTACAGGCTTGTCAATGAAGGAGATGCATGGACTCTCTTCGACATGGAAAAAGATCCGGGTGAGACGGCTGATATCCTTGCCAAAGAAACGGAAACAGCCCGGCTTATGAAAGAAGCCTATGAGCGCTGGTACAATGAGGTAACAGAATTGCCCGTCACACGTCTTCCCATTCCTGTGGGATATGACGAGATGAAAATCGTGAACCTTTTCGCACCGGAGTCCTATTTCGAGGGAGGAGTTCACTACGAGGGAAGGATGGGTTATGCCAATGACTGGCTGACCGGCTGGAATAGCAAACATGACAGGATCTGGTGGGACATAGCTGTTGTTCATGAAGGTTCGTATTCTGTTTCGCTTCTATATACATGTACCAGCGGAAATGAAGGATGCAGGATCGCTCTAGATGTTCAGAACCAACATATGGATGCGCTTGTCCCTGAAGCGTACGATCCAGAGCCCATTCCCAGCCCGGACCGTGTGCCCAGGGGAGAAATCTATGAGAAGGTATGGGGAAATCTTTGCACAGGTACAGTACGCCTGACCCCGGGGAGATCACGCCTTGAATTACGGCTTATCGAGAAAATGGGAGAAGGTGGTATAGATTTGAAGGGTGTGAAGGTGGAAAAAATAATGGGTAGCAGTAAGATGTTTTTCTCCTGGAAAATGTAAACCAGGAACTGTTCAAGATTGCGCTTCTGAATAATTGATCAAAGGAGCGGTGAGTAGATTCGATTAAAACACCGGTTTCATAAACTGAAGGGAGAAACCATGCAGATCCATACCATTGATCTTTCCATTATCGGGTTATATCTGGTGGTTGTCATAATAATTGGATTCCTGTACTCGCGAAAAGCTGGTCAGGACATGGATTCTTACTTTCTCGGTGGAAAAACACTGCCCTGGTATGTACTCGGCGTTGCCAATGCCTCATCCATGTTTGATATCACAGGCACCATGTGGCTTGTTTATGTGCTTTTCGTGTATGGGTTGAAAGGAGCCTGGCTGCCCTGGCTGTGGCCCACGTTCAATCAGGTATTCCTGATGATCTATCTTGCCGTATGGATAAGACGTTCCAATGTGCTGACAGGTGCAGAGTGGATCACCACCCGTTTTGGCGCGGGTAAAGGAGGAGAACTGTCCCGGATCAGCGTGGTCATTTTCGCGCTCGTCAGTGTGGTTGGATTTCTGGCCTATGACTTTCAGGGGATTGGGAAATTCGCAGCTGTATTCCTACCCTGGGATATATCCCAGGATGTTTATGCAATCGTATTTATGGGAATTACTACGGTTTATGTGATTCTGGGAGGCATGTACAGTGTCGTTGTTACAGACCTGGTGCAGTTCACCATAATGGCGATCGCAGCTGTGTGCATTGCGGTCATTGCCATGACCAGGATTGCACCTGCCCAGCTCGCACAGTCAATACCTGCAGGATGGAATAACCTCTTTTTCGGATGGAAACTTAATCTGGACTGGTCCCATCTGATACCTTCTGTTAACGATAAAATCGCTTCGGACGGATGGTCGATTTTTTCTATCATTTTTATGATGATGCTCTTCAAGGGTATTCTTATCAGCATGGCCGGGCCTGCACCCAATTATGACATGCAGAGAGTGCTCGCCACACGAAAGCCCAAAGAATCGGCTTTCATGAGCGGCATCGTTTCCATATGTCTTTTTCCGAGATGGCTCATGGTCACAGGTATTACAGTGCTTGCTCTGGTGTTTTTTCAAACAGAACTCAAGAATATGGGTCCTGACATCGATTTCGAGCAAATCCTGCCCTATGTTGTGAATAATTTTATACCTGTGGGTGTGATGGGGCTGCTCCTTGCAGGACTTCTGGCCGCATTCATGTCAACATTCGATGCGACTGTCAATGCCGCGGCTTCCTATATTGTGAACGATATTTACAAGAGGTACATTAATCCAGATGGAAAGGAAAAATTATATGTAAAGGTCAGTTATATCGCATCGTTTGTAGTTGTTATTATCGGAATACTCGCCGGATTGAGGGCACAATCCATCAATAAGGTCATGCAGTGGATCGTTTCCGGTCTCTGGGGAGGATATACGGCTCCCAATATCCTCAAATGGTACTGGTGGCGTTTTAATGGTTATGGATACTTCTGGGGAATGGTCACAGGAATCGCATCAGCCCTTATCCTGCCTGTAGTTGCACCCGGCCTTTCCGCACTCAATAACTTTCCAATCATCCTTTTAATATCCGGAGGAGCTTCTATTTTTGTGAGCCTTATTACACAACCCGAAGATGATAAGATACTGATATCCTTTTATACAAAGGTAAGACCATGGGGCTTATGGAAACCGGTTTATAAAAAAATTCTTGCTGAAAATCCGGATTTCATGAAAAACAATGCGTTCAAAAGAGATATGCTGAATATTTTTGTTGGCATTGTCTGGCAGATGACCCTTGTTCTAATACCCATCTTTCTGGTCATAGAGAAATTCCGGTTTATGTGGCTGAGCATCGGTGTTCTGCTCGTGACATCTTATTTCCTGAAGAAAAACTGGATGGACCGTCTTGAAGATAATTAAGAATTCCGCTTGACACCGTATCTTTCATTTCAGGAGACAGAATGATGAAATCTGAATTTATACAGGACCGGAGACAGTTTCTGCAAATGCTTACAGCAGTATCAGCTGCTATTCCTCTGAACCACTGCAAGAGAGGAAACGTTTCTTCTGGATCTGAGACTGAAAAAAGTAGAAATATTATCTTTATACTGAGTGATGATCACAGATACGATTTCATGGGATTTATGGGAAGGCCCGCATTTCTCAAAACACCCAGTCTGGATCGCCTGGCCAGCCAGGGAGCGCATCTGAAAAATGCATTTGTGACAACTGCACTCTGTTCTCCAAGCCGTGCTTCTATTCTGACCGGACAGTACTCTCACCGTCACGGTGTGGTTGACAACAGTGCTCCGGTTCCTGCAGGTACTTTCTTTTTCCCGCAGCTTCTCCGGGATGCAGGTTACGAAACAGCTTTTATGGGCAAATGGCATATGGGGAATCAGAATGACGAACCGAGGCCCGGATTCGACAAATGGATCAGTTTCCGCGGACAGGGACAGTACTACGATCCAGTAATCAATATAGATGGCAAACGTCTGAAGAAAGAAGGCTATATCACGGATATTCTTACAGACGCAGCAGTGGAATGGATCAGTCAGGACAGGGAAAAACCATTTTTTCTTTATCTTTCACACAAAGCAGTTCATGCCATGTTCGAACCTGCGAAGCGTCATCTTGGGATCTATGATAAAGCGGAACTGATCTATCCTGAATCAATGGCAGACACACCGGAGAATTACAGGGATAAACCTGCATGGGTTAAAAATCAGCGCAATAGCTGGCACGGTGTGGACTATCTGTATCACGGAGGTATGGATCTGGACACGTTTTACCGCAGGTACTGCGAAACCCTCCTCGGAGTTGATGAAAGTGTCGGACGAGTGCTTGCAGCGCTCGAAAAGCTGAGCCTTCTCGAATCCACTCTGGTGATCTATATGGGAGACAACGGTTTCTGCTTCGGCGAACACGGTCTGATAGATAAGAGGCAGATGTATGAGGAATCCATGCGTGTACCGATGCTGGCTTTTTGTCCGGAACTTATCCGGTCTGGCACGGTGATTTCCGAAATGGTACAGAATATTGATATTGCTCCTACCCTTCTCGAAGCGGCAGGTCTGGAACCGAAATCGACAATGGATGGGAAATCGTTCCTTCCGCTTCTCAAAGGAAACCATGTTCCATGGCGGGATGCGGTTTTTTACGAGTATTACTGGGAAAGGAGTTTCCCTCAAACGCCAACAGTTCATGGCATCCGAACAGGAAAATACAAGTATATGCACTATCACGGGATATGGGACATAGATGAACTGTATGATGTGGAAACAGATCCGAATGAAATGAAAAACCTGATCCAAGATCCTGCATACGGAGATCTGATAAAGGAATTAAACGGCAGAGTATTCAAATGGCTGGAGGATACAGAGGGTATGCTTATCCCGCTGAGAAGGGATCCTGCTTCTCAGTCGGCGGATCGCAGGCCAGAATCAAAATAAAAACAATTTTCGAAGATGATCCGGAAGGCATAGGAGACTGGGGTGTCTCTCGCTAAACTTTAGGAGGTGAATCCATGAAAACAAGGATCGCCAATTACCTGATTCTGGTGGCATGTTTTTCAATTGTCAAATGCATGCCTTTACCAAAGGACAGTTCACCTGAAGGTCCGATTGCTTCACAGATAAAACTGCCTGCACTGTTCTCAGATCATATGGTGCTGCAGCAGGATAAACCTGTTAAAGTCTGGGGATGGGCGGAGCCTGGAGGAGTGGTAACAGTTACATTCAGAGGCGAGAAAAAAAGAGCGAGGGCAGGCGCGGACGGCGCATGGCATCTGAATCTTCGAGCACATAAAGCCGGCGGTCCCTTCACTATGCAGATCATGGGACAGGACACCTTAGTTTTAACTGATATTCTGATAGGGGAAGTCTGGATATGTTCCGGGCAGTCCAATATGCAGTGGCCTGTTTCACAGACCAGAGATGCTGAAAATGTGATGAATAATGCGAACTATCCCAGATTGCGGTTATTTTCCGTTGAACACAGGACTTCACCCGTACCTCAGAAAAAGGTTCCCAGCGGCGGATGGCAGGTTTGCACCCCTGCTTCTATACCGGCTTTTTCCGCAGTGGGTTATTTTTTCGGAAGGTATTTACATGAGAATCTGAACGTGCCGGTTGGGCTGATACACAGTTCCTGGGGAGGGACTCCCGCTGAAGCGTGGACATCACGAAAGGCAATTGAAAAATTTCCGGATTTTCAAGAATCTCTGAAAAATATTGAAAAAGTCGGAAAAGAGCAAGATGGAATCTCATATGAAACCAGGGAAGCTCTGTACCAGAAGGAGCTCAAAATCTGGATGGAAGATATTATCCGGCTGGATCCGGGATCAAAACCCGGTGAGAAATCCTGGTCAGAGCTGGATCTGGATGCCTCATCATGGGGTACGATGTCAATACCTTCATTATGGGAATCCACAATCGGTGATTATGACGGTATCGTATGGTTCAGGAAGGAATGCATACTGAAGGAGAACTGGAAAGCCAAGGAAGCAGATCTTTTTCTTGGTCCCATCAACGACATGGACGTGACCTGGGTGAACGGGTTGGAAGTCGGGCGCACGGATATTTCCAATTCATCGCGTCATTACAGGATTCCTGCAGGGTTGCTGAAGGAAGGGAAAAATGTCATCGCGGTGAGAGTTCTGGATTATGGACGCAGCGGAGGGATATGGGGAAAACCGGATGATCTGACACTCATATCGGCAGGCGACACTGTGAAACTTGCAGGAATCTGGACGTACCGTACAGGTACTGATAAAACTATGCCCGCGATACCCCGACAGCCGGAGCGGGTCCAGAGAATGCCGACCATGCTTTTCAACCCCACGATCTTATCGGTTATGGAATAAAGGGTGCAATATGGTATCAGGGGGAATCTAACGCACCGAGGGCTTATCAGTACAGGACACTTTTTCCAGCCATGATAGAGGACTGGAGATCGTACTGGAATGAGGAATTTCCGTTCCTTTTCGTGCAGCTCGCCAATTTCAAAGCGATACAGAATGAACCCCGCGAGGACGACTGGGCTGAGCTCCGCGAAGCACAGCTCATGACTCTGGCGCTCCCCAATACTGGTATGGCAGTGACTATCGATATTGGAGATGCAGATGATATACATCCCCGGAACAAACAGGAAGTGGGCAGGCGGCTTGGATTAAACGCGCTGAAACAGGTCTATGGAAAAGATGTGGTCCATTCAGGTCCTGCTTACAGGAGCATGCGGATAGAGAAGGATGCGTTAAGACTCTTTTTTGATCATACATACGGAGGGCTTTTCGCAAAAAACGGGGAACAGCTTGTGGGATTTGCTATTGCCGGAAAGGATAGAAAATTCGTATGGGCAGATGCTGTCATTGAGGGGGCTTCTGTCCTGGCAAAAAGCCCGCTGGTCAAGGATCCTGAGGCTGTGAGATACGCATGGGCTTCAAATCCTGTGTGCAATCTGTACAACAAAGCCGGACTTCCGGCCTCGCCTTTTCGAACGGATACATGGCCGGGTATTACACAGCCGAAAGAGATCGATATCTGTATCTATGGGGGGACTTCTTCTGGAATCATCGCGGGAGTTGCAGCTGCCAGAATGGGTAAGAAAACGATTGTTATTGAACAAGGAAAATATATAGGCGGCCTGACAACAGGAGGTCTGGGGCAGACAGATATAGGCAACAAATGCGCTATTACAGGCCTTTCCAGAGATTTTTATAGAAGGATAGGAAATGAATACGGGTATTTTGAAGGCTGGACATTCTCTCCTTCCGTTGCCCTGAAGGTATACCAGGACATGATACAGGAAGTGAACCTGCAAGTCATCAGGGAATTTGAACTGAGCAGTGTGGAGAAGGAAGGAAGCCGCATCCGGTCCGTAACCGTGGAAAACAAAGGAACCGGTGCAAGGATGGTGGTCAGGGCAAAACAGTTTATCGATGCTACCTATGAAGGGGATCTGATGGCACGGTCGGGTGTCTCCTATTCGGTCGGAAGGGAATCCAATGCGCAGTACGGTGAAGAATACAATGGTGTCCAGCTCAGGGAATATCATCAGTTTCCTGATGGCATCGATCCTTACAGGATCAAGGGGAATCCCGCAAGCGGACTGTTGTGGGGCATTCAGGAAGGAGATCTCTCTTTAACAGGAAGCGGAGACCACAAGGTGCAGGCATATAATTTCAGGCTGTGTCTTACACAGGATAAATCAAACCAGTTGCCCTTTTATCCTCCGGACGAGTATCATCCGGAGCACTATGAATTGCTGATCAGAATCATGGAGGTGAAACCCTGGAATTCGATCCATGACGGTATGATTATAAAAATGATGCCCGGAGGAAAGACCGATATCAATAACAGAGGACCTATTTCAACGGATTTCATCGGAGGGAGCTGGGATTATCCGGAAGCCTCTTACAAGAAGAGAAAGGAGATCTGGAAAGCACATGAGGATTATATCAAAGGACTGCTCTATTTTCTGTCTCATGACGAGCGTGTACCGGTAAAAATACGGGAAGAGATGTCTGGCTGGGGATACGCATGTGATGAATTCACGGACAATGGCGGTTTCCCAAGCCAGCTGTACGTTCGTGAAGCGAGAAGGATGATCGGTGAGTATGTCATGACCGAGCACAACTGTGTGGGTGATTCTGTGGTGAAAGACGGGATCGGCATGGCCGCATATACCATGGACTCGCATAATTGTCAGAGAATCGTGGTCAATGGAATGGTCAAAAACGAGGGGGATGTACAGATAGGCGGTTTCCCTCCGTATCCCGTTTCTTTCAGGTCAATAACCCCCAGAAAGGAAGAATGTACAAATCTGCTTGTTCCAGTATGCCTGTCAGCTTCCCATATTGCGTTCGGATCCATACGCATGGAGCCTGTTTTTATGGTTCTAGGGCAGAGTGCTGCTGTTGCCGCCTGTCTCGCAATAGACGAGATCAAACCTGTTCAGGAAGCAGATATTGTTCATATTCAGGAGAGTTTACTGAATAATCCCCTTCTCGATGGTACTGCTCCTGAAATCCTGGTGGATAATTCGGATGCCGGTACTGAAATCACTGGAAGGTGGAGGGTTCAAAAGGGAAACAACTCATATGTCAAAGACTTTTTATTGAGTGAAGCGGGTCCTGAATCTGCGTCCGTTACTTTCAGACCTCTGTTGTACGTAAAAGGGAAGTACAAAATATACTGTTATTCTCCGAATCTGGATCCATTTAGGAATGAACCATTGGCAGAACAGATCGTTTGTCAGGTAAAACATCAGGGAGGAGTGACCGAGAAGATTATTCCATTTGAGAAAACTATGGAGGACTGGTATTTAATAGGCGAATTTCTGTGTGAACCTGGTGATATTTATATTGTATTGAAAAAATCAACCGGTGTGGTTGCTGTGGATGCTGTGATTTTACAGCCACAATTTTAATCATGTTTATGATCCCTCTGATTCTTTAGAAAGGAGATGAAATCATGCGTTACCTTACATTTTGGCTATGCCTTTTTTATGCACCACTAATGTCTCAGCAAGCATCAGATAGTGATTTAAAAAAAGGTGTGAATTTCATCGAAACCAAAGTATATTCCAATGAGGATAATCAGCGTATATGTGAATTATACAAAGGATTGAGAGTTGCAGATGTCTCTGATGGGATGGACCGTGCCGGGTTACCGGGAACAGGGCTGGTAGATCCGGCGATTCATGCGGACTGGATCGACCTGGAAAACTTTTCGCATGTGTTCAGGGGAATCGCCTTGACCGTGAGGTATGTACCCTCACAAAGAATGGACAGACCCCCCTCAGGGCAGGATTTTGATACCTGGGAAGGAGCGACCTATGCAAATGAGACATCAGGAGCATACACTGCCTGCATTGAAAAGGGGACTGTGGTTGTCATTGATGATGTGGAGGAGAAGGATATTGGAACTATAGGTTCGAACAACATTCTGTACTGGTATAAAAGCGGTGCGATTGGAGTAATAACCGATGCGGGAGCGAGAGATACGGATGAAGTGGCAAAAGAGCGAGTACCGCTGTATCTCAGACATAAAGGCAGAGGCATTCGTCCTGGCCGGAATATTCTTGAGTCTGTGAACAGGCCTGTTTCCATAGGAGGTGTACTGGTTTGCCCAGGAGACGTTATAGTAGCAGATGGGGACGGCATAGTCGTTGTTCCGAGATATGTCGCTGAAAAAGTGGCAATAGAGGCAAGAAAGGTACTTGAGGGTGACAAGAAAGGCCGCAGAAGCCTGTACGAGTCTCTCGGTATTCCTCTTGATCATACAGTAAAGTAAAGGGTTCCTATCATAGAAACAGAGGGGAAGATGAAAGGATTTACTAAAAAGACTATCATGGAAATCCTGAATGCAGATAAGACACAGAAACAGGGAACTGTACCCTTTCATCCCATACTCATGCAGTTCGCAGCAGCCTTCATAGGAAAAACCTATACTGAATTCATGAAGGATCATAAGATCCTTGTGGAATCAAACTTAAGGTGCCATGAACGGTTTGAAACGGATGCAGTCAGTGTCATTTCCGATCCATTCAGGGAAACATCAGCGTTTGGTGCTGATGTTGAATTCAGGGGTGACTTTCCGCCTGTATGCAAGGAATATGTGGTGAAAAATGATCAGGATGTCAGGCATCTGAAAAATCCGGATGTGCATAAACATGAAAGGACGCTGGACCGAATTCTTGGAGTGAGGCACTATCGAAGTCTACTGCCCGATAAGATTCCGGTAATCGGATGGGTGGAAGGACCTCTGGCAGAGGCCTGTGACCTTGCGGGTGTGACAGAGGTGCTGATTAATATACTGCTTAAACCGGATTGGATAAGGCACCTTATGGATGTTTGTTTGATTACAGCCAAAGACTTTGCTTTTGCACAGATAGAAGCAGGATCCTCCATTATCGGTGTTGGAGATGCCATATGTTCTCAGATATCGGCCGTTCATTACCGAGAGTTCGTTCTGCCCCTCCATCAGGATCTTTTTTCATTCATCCATGAAAAGAATGGATTTGTCAAGCTTCATATTTGCGGGAACATTATGCATCTGCTTGCAGACCTGGATAAAACAGGAGTGGATATTCTTGATCTGGACTGGATGGTGAATATGAATATGGCCAGGGGAATCCTGTCTCGTGATACCGTATTGTGCGGGCAGCTCGATCCTGTTCAATGCATCGAAAAACGCACCAGCGAAACCGTTTATCGTGAATCGCTGCGTTTGATGGACGGACAGAAAAACTATCCTTTCATTTTATCCGGGGGATGTGAAATCACAAGGGACACGCCCCATGAAAATCTGCTCTCCATGTCGATGGCTGCACATGGTCTGGATATAAATAAACCAGGAAGGTCAGATTCATGAAGGTGTTGAAAATGTATTTATTATCATGGATTTTAACAACAATGAATTCTTCTTGATTTTTATGTTATTATTATTTACTTTATTAGTTTATATTATTAATAAAGTTATTGTTGAGGTTTTATGAAAGAAGTGAATTATCAATTTCCGTATTTGCCTGGCAGACTGGAAGGACTTGGCGTTCTTGCATATAATTTATGGTTCAGCTGGCATTCGAGAGCGATTCAGCTGTTTAAGTGTCTGGATCCAAAATTGTGGCATGATGTGACGCACAATCCCGTATTGCTTTTACGCCAGATTGATCCTCAGAGATTGGATGAAACATCAAAGGATAAAAGTTATTTACAGCAGTATGATACAGTCATGGAAGCTTTTTATAACTTCATGGATACAAAAGAAACGTGGTTTCAAAAGAACTATCCTGAACAATCCATGAACCCCGTTGCTTATTTTAGTATGGAATTTGGTCTTCATGAATGCCTGCCTCTTTATTCTGGTGGTCTTGGAATTCTTGCGGGTGACCATATCAAATCAGCCAGCGATCTCGGAATTCCTCTTATAGGGATGGGTCTATTATACAGAGAATCATATTTTACACAGTATATTTCTTTGCATGGGCAGCAGGAATCCTTCTATTTACATAACGATTTTTCTGCTCTTGCCATCCAGCCTGTCAGGAACGGATCAGGAGAACTTCTGACCGTAAAAGTCAAAATGGATCATCGTACCATTTTTGCAAGGGTATGGAAAGTATCCGTAGGGCGCAATCCACTCTTTCTCCTTGATACTGATTTTCCTGAGAATCCTGAAAGCGACCGAATCATCACAGAAAGACTCTATGTCGGTGACAGGGAGTTCCGGTTATTGCAGGAGATGCTTCTCGGAATAGGGGGAGCCATTGCCCTGAGAGAGATGGGAATTCAGCCCGCTGTTTGGCATTTGAACGAAGGACATTGCGGTTTTGCACTGATTGAGAGGTTGAGACAGGAACTTGTCAATGGTACGTCCATGAAGGATGCAGTTGAGAAAGTCCGAAAGACATCAGTATTTACAACCCATACACCGGTTCCTGCAGGCAATGAAGTCTTTGAAACATCTCTGATTGATAAGTTCATGAATGGTTACTGGAATAATACGCCAATGGTGAAGCAAGAGTTTTTCAGCCTGGCTCAGTCAAAAAACAACAGTGATATGAATACTTTTAATATGACTATTCTGGCATTGAACCTGACGAAAAAAGCCAATGGGGTGAGCAAACTGCACGGTCAGGTAGCCAGACGTATGTGGCAATATCTATGGCCGGACCTACCTGTTGAAAAGGTGCCCATCCAGTCGATCACGAATGGAGTTCATGCAAGAACCTGGATCGCACATCCGGTAAAGAGCATGTTCGATGAATTTTTAGGTGAATCATGGAGATATGAATTAAATAAAGGTAAGTTCTGGAAAGACATAGATCAGATTCCGGATGAAGCCTTATGGACTGTTCATAATGAGTTAAAGGAAATCCTGATAAAAGAAGTACGATCAAGATCGAAAGCGCAAAGGGAAAGAAATGGAGAATCCAGGGAATCAATTGCAGAAACAGCAAACCTTCTGGATACGAAAGTGCTGACTATTGGATTTGCCAGAAGATTCGCTCTGTATAAGAGATCCATCCTTCTTTTCCGCAACCGGGAATGGTTAAAACATCTGCTAGTGCAATCTG
>CAYXFJ010000004.1:6538-29019 GCA_964464265.1 uncultured bacterium | reverse complement strand
GTCAAATACACAATCAATTCCTATATTTCAGATGAAATTTCTTGAATGAATTCACCCTAAGACCGCGGCACCCGTGCATCAGAAAAGCACAGATGGATTTACCTCTGATCCGCGGTCCCGGCGCATGAGGCATATACGGGAGTTATGTTTATCCGGTGCCGCAAGAGGGACAGTAATCCAGGTGCATACGGGATGAACTGAGAGATTCACTTTTGATCCGTGATCCCGGTGCATGAGGGGTGTACCGGTGATCCCGGCCTGAAATATACCGCATTTCCGATCATTAAAACGATACTTATTTCTCCTGTCCGGTTCTTCTTCCGGCTCATGCGCGTGCTGCCTGGATTCAAATCCCGGACAAAAGTCATCTGTCAATGGAGGAGGATAAAATGACTCAACAGAACAGACCGCCCTATTTTTTCATGGTGGCGCTGGGTGCTTTATGGGGATGTTCTGAGGCTGTCCTTGGAATGGTTTTAAAGACCTGTGCATCCATGGCATCAGGATCCGTGATGACCGCAGTTGCCCTGTTTTTTATATCCGCAGCCTGGGCGGTCCGCAGCAGGCTCTCAGGACTGAGTGTCATGCTTGCAGTCGCTGTACTTTTCAAAATCTTCGATGTGCTGTTAATTTCAGTTCCTTTTTCCCACAGGGCTGTGGTCAATCCGGTATACGCCATGGTCTTTCAGGGATTGGGATTTTGTATCCTGGTTTCTGTTCTGAAGAATGCTTCGGAATCGAAGAAAGGCCGGATCCTTCTGGGCGGGGGGGCGGCTCTCTTCTCTGCAGTCACCTTTATTTTTGCCGGATATATAACAGGCGTCCCGGCCTGTATTTTTAAAAATACAGGCATTCCTCTGTCCATCGTATTTTTACCGGTTGCACTGGGTCTTTCAATGATCACAGTCCCGCTGGGATACAGTCTGGGGCCGAAAATGGCATCATGGTGGGAAAAACGGATGGCTGTGAGAAAGGCACCCGGATTTGAACCCCTGATCACCTTTGGAATGGTGGCTCTGGGCATCCTGATGATCGCTGCCATCCACCTTTTGCCCATTGCAGGACGGTGATCCAGACAAGGAGAAAGACATGTCCAACAGTAAAAAAATCGAAGGCAGGAAGGTGAACAGAAGGGATTTCCTCAAGGGCATGGGAGGAGGAGCTATCGGCGCAGCGGTGATCCCGTCTGTGCTGGGAGCATCTCAGGAAAATGCTTCCGAAGAAGTGCCGGTCATTTCCGAGAAATCCATTGCGTTCACCGTGAACGGGAAGAGCGTATCGGTCACGGTCAAAGTGCATCATGATCTTCTACACATACTGAGAGACAGGCTGAATCTGACCGGAGCCAAACGCGTCTGCGGACGCGGGGAATGCGGCGGATGCACCGTGCTGGTGGACGGGAATCCTGTTTATGCGTGCATGTTTCCTGCGTTCCGCGCGGATGGAAAGGTCATTACAACCATCGAGGGCCTTCAGGAAGGAGAATCCCTTCATCCTGTGCAGCAGGCGTTCATCGACAAGGACGGATACCAGTGCGGATTCTGCACTCCCGGATTCATCATGACATCCGTAGCCCTGCTCAATAAAAAACCGGATCCGACCTTAGATGAGATCAGGCAGGGACTTTCCGGAAATCTCTGCAGATGCGGGAATTATGCCAGAATGGCGGATGCGATCCGGTCTGCATCCCGAAGCACGAGGAGGTCCTGACATGACGGAAATCCTGAAGAATGAAGAGGCATGCGATGCCGGGGATCACGCGTTCTTTGCCATACCAGCCGATCCTCAGGACGTGCCTGCAGCAGAAGGAGACTTCCGGCTGATCGGTAAAAGGACGCCTCGGATAGACGGCAGGAAGATCGTCACGGGTGAGGCGAAGTACACCCACGATATCCGTCTCAAAGGAATGCTACACGGAAAAATCTTAAGATCTCCGCATGCCTGTGCGGAGGTCGTGTCCGTGGATCTGGAGAGAGCGAGAGAGATGAAGGGTGTAAAAGCTGCGCTAAAGCTCGCGGAAGGCAAGGTTAAATATGCCGGAGAACAGGTGGCAGCCGTTGCTGCAGTGAATGAGGAAATAGCTGCCGAGGCGCTGAAACTGATAGACGTGGTTTACAAACCGCTGCCCTTCGTGGTTGACGAGGATAGCGCTATGAAGGAAGATGCGCCGCGCGTGCTTGACGAGCCGAATATGAAAAAATTCAACGAGGCTGTGAGAGGGGATACAGAGAAGGGATTAAAAGAAGCGGATGCCGTCATAGAAAAAACCTACAGGACAGAGTTTCAGATCCATCATCCTGCGGAAACCCATGGAAGCGTTGCCGTGTGGGAGGGTGAAAATCTGACAGTGTACGATACCACACAGGGTATTTTCAGCGTTCGCGATGGCCTGGCACGGGCCCTGGGCATTCCAGCAAGCAGGGTGACGGTCATCAAAAATTACATGGGAGGCGGTTTCGGAAGCAAGCTGGGGGTCAATGAACACAGCATTGTTGCGGCGAGACTCGCGAAAGAAACAGGAAGGCCGGTCAGGATCCTCCTTGACCGCAGGGAGAACTCCATGTGCGTGGGCAACCGGCCGTCCACACGCATCACCGTAAAGGCGGGAGTGAAGAAGGACGGTACTCTGACTGCACTTCACGTCAGGCACATCACCAGCGGCGGGAACCAGCAGGGAGACAGTATCGCGACGCCTTTCGTGCACGTTTACAGATGTCCCAACCTGAAGGTCGAGGAGTACACGGTGTTCCTGAATACGAATGCCCAGCGTCCCATGAGAGCGCCGGGTCACGTTCCATCCACTTTCGCGCTCGAGGGAACCATGGATGCCCTGGCCAATGCCATCGGGATGGATCCTCTCGAACTTCGAAGGAAAAACTATTCAGCGAAGAACAACGGGGATGAAGGCATTCCCTACTCCTCAAAAAACCTGGATCGATGCTACAACCTGGGATCTGAAAAGATACTGTGGTTGCGGAGAAGGCCAAAACCTGCGCTCAGAGGAAAAGTGAAGCGCGGGATGGGAATGGCCAGCCAGATCTGGGGTGGAGTCGGAAATCCCGTGACGCAGGCGGATATCAAAATACACCGCGACGGGAGTGTTGAGGTGCTCTGCGGCACTCAGGATCTCGGGACAGGTACACGGACCTATATGGCTCTCGTAGCCGCGGAAACGCTGGGATTGAAACCCGGGGCTGTCTCTGTCAGAATAGGCAGCACCCTCTATCCCTGGTGCGGAGGGTCCGGAGGGAGCACCACGACTCCTTCCGTTGCCCCTGCGGTGCGGAACTCAGCGTTAAAAGCGGTTGATTATCTCAGGCAGTTAGCGGCCCAGAAACTGGAAACCATACCTGAAAAGATCGTGACCGGAGGTGAAAAGTTCACCGTGCAGGATGATCCGGGGAAGAGCATTACCTATGCGGAACTTACCGGAAGCATGAGGACCGAACAGGTGTTTCACGGCGAGTGCGGAGGGAGGCCCAGGGAATACGCGTACAACACTTTCGGTGCGCATTTCGCGGAAGTGGAGGTGGATACAGAAACAGGACAGGTTAAAGTCCTGAAAGTGGTTGCCGTTCATGACAGCGGACGCATCATGAACCTCCAGACCGCGGAGAGCCAGGTGATAGGCGCAGTGACTCAGGGGATCAGCTATGCCCTTTTCGAGCAGCGTATTATGGACCCGCAAACGGGAACCGTGGTCAATCCCAATCTCAGGGATTACAAGCTGACCACATCCATGGACGTGCCGGAAATTGTTCCTCTTTTCATGGACATTCCCGATCCGCATGTCAATAATCTCGGAACAAAAGGGCTCGGAGAACCTCCCATGATCGCCATTGCAGTTGCCATTGCAAATGCTGTGTACAATGCAATCGGGGTGCATGTCGGCCACCTGCCCATGACCCCGGACAGGGTTCTCGAAGCTTTGAAAGGAAAGGAGGGTGCATGAGAGCATTCCAGATTACACAACCCCGGACCATCGGTCAGGTGTCAGCCCTCCTTTCAAAAGGCGGGGACAGGGTTCTCATGGCCGGGGGAACGGATCTCTATGCGGAAATCAAAGACGAAGTGATACAGCCCGGTATTGTTATTGATCTGGCTTCCGTGGAAGGCCTCGCAGGCATCACACAGGAAGAAAAGGGAATCCATATAGGGGCTATGACCCCTGTGGCTGTGCTTGCAGAGAACGAGATCATTAAAAAATCCTACATTGGCCTCAGAGAGGCAGCACTCTCGCTTGCCACACCCCAGCTCAGGCAGGTGGGTACCGTGGGGGGGAATCTCTGCCAGCGGCCGCGCTGCTGGTATTACAGGGATCCCCAGCTTATATGCATGAAGAAGGGCGGCAACAGGTGTTATGCTTTTGCAGGCAGAAATAAATATCATGCCATTCTCGGGGGAAGCCTCTGTTTCATCGTTTATCCCTCTGATCTGGCTCCCATGCTGATAGCCCTGGGAGCGGAAGTATCTGTTGCCTCATCCGGGGAAGAGCATAGAATACCCCTGGACCTGTTCTATGCCCTTCCTGATAAGAACGTGAAGAAAGAGAATGTGCTCGTGGGCGGGGAGTTCCTGACAGGGGTATACGTTCCTTCCCCCAAAAAGGGCAGCAGAAGCGTTTATCTCAAGATCAAGGAAAGGGCCACCTGGGATTTCGCAGTCGTATCTGCTGCAGTGAGCGCCACGGTTTCCGGCAGCAGCATGAAAAATGTACGTATTGTCATGGGGGGTATCGCCCCTGTTCCGTGGGTCATGAAAGAAACGGGGAAGAGGATAGAGGGCCGGAAACCCACGGAAACGCAGGTCAGGCAGGCGGTTCGTGAGGACCTGAAGGAGGCAAGACCCCTCAAGGAAAATGCCTATAAAAAGGATATGGCGGAAGCGGCAGTCACGCGCGCTGTCATGTCCCTTGTGAAAACATAAAAAGGCCTGCGGGTTTTCCTCCATACCCATTGCTGCTGCAGGCCGCGGTAGAACCGAATAATAGCGGTCCGGATGAGCTATTCCTTTATGCTCAATGTTCTGACAGGTCCCGTGCATTCCGGGAAAACATCTCTTCTCCGGGAGCTGGTTCGTCAAATGGAATTGGCAGGTCTCAAGCCCGGAGGATTTTTAAGCGTCTCCAGATGGGATGATACACTGTGCCAGGGGTATGATCTTCTCCTTCTCAGAAAAAAAACCCGGTTCCCTTTCATCGAGAGAGCCGGTGATACGGGATGGGAGAGGACAGGCCCGTTTTTCTTTGTCCCGGAAACTCTAAAGAAAGCGAAAACTGCACTGCTCGAGGACAGGGAAGCGCATCCCCTGATCGTGGATGAGATCGGACCCCTTGAAATAAGCGGCAAAGGATTCTGGCCTTCGCTCGAGATTGTGCTCTTTCAGCCTCTCCTCTCGTGTATAGTCGTGGTCAGGGAAAGCCTTCTTAACTCTTTTCTCAGACTCAATCATACCGGACCGGTTCATGTGTGCCATGTACATGACTCCGGCGCGGTCACCCGGATCATGCAGCTTGTGGAAATGAAATAAGGAAAGGCATGCCCGCCGTATTCTCATACAGTAAGAACCTTTATACCCTTCTCCGATTCCTGCAAACAGGCGAGACCGCGGTTTATGCGACAATTGTGGAAACGGAAGGGTCGTCTCCGCAGGTGCCCGGTGCCTCTGCGCTTTTTTCGGAAGACGGGCTGGCTGCCGGAACAGTGGGCGGCGGCATTCTGGAAGCCCGGGTGGAAGATCTGGCAAAAGAAGCGATGAAAGAAAAACGTTCGATGCTCGTTTCCTTTGATCTGGGAGGGGAGCTGGAAGGGGACGCGGTGTGCGGTGGGAGGGTAAGGATCCTGATCGATGCCCGTCCGGATAAGGCTGTTCTGGAGGAAGTGGTCGAATCTCTCCGGAAAAGAGAGAATGGTGTACTGGCATCCATGATCCGTAAAAAGGGGGAAGATGTAATCATTGAAAAATTCTGGATTCCGCAGAGCGGAATGAAAGGGCCGTATACTGGGAAGATCAGGAATGTCGAGAAGGTTTTATCGCAGATGGACCTGTCTTCCTTCCCGGTATTTTCTGCCATGGAACAGGAAGCGTCGGACGAATGGGTTTATGTCGAACGCTTTTCGCCGCTTCCCGTGCTGGTCATAGCAGGGGCGGGGCATGTGGGCAGGGCGGTTGCCCATCTGGGGAACCTGCTGGATTTTGAGGTGACAGTAATGGATGATAGACCGGAATATGCATGTCCGGACCAGATCCCCGAAGCTGACCGGTACATCGTGCAATCCATACCTGGGGCTATAGCTGAATTAACGATAGATGCTGAAACGTATATCCTGATTGCGACCCGCGGCCACAAAGACGATATGGAAACGCTCAGGGCGTGTATAAAAAAACCTGCATCGTATATCGGGATGATGGGGAGCAAACGCAAGATAGCGCTGATGAAAAGCCGTTTCCTTAAAGAAGGGTGGGCTTCAGCCGAAGAATGGGACAGGATACATACGCCGGTAGGTTTACCCATTCATTCCACGACTGTCCAGGAAATTGCAGTGAGTATTGCAGCACAGCTCGTGAAAATCCGGAATGAGCGGACAGGGAAGGTGAAGCCATGATATGGATCCTGATCCTTGCAGCCGGAGAGTCGAGACGGATGGGAAGCCCTAAAATGGCTCTCCCTTTCCGGGGAAAAACCATTATACAGAAAGTGGCGGACGGTGCACTGGAGTCAGGAGCGGACGGTGTGGCGGTGGTTACAGGTGCGGACAGGGACAGGGTGGAAGAATACCTCAAGGATTATCCAGTCCGGCTCATTTACAATCCGGATTTTCGCCTCGGAATGCTCTCGTCTGTACAGCGGGGGTGGGCCGGGCTTCCTCCTTCGACCCGCAAAGTGGTGGTCATGCTCGGAGATCAGCCTGGAATACCTCCGGGTCTGGTGGACCGGCTCATCGCGAGATCCGGCAGGTGCAAAAAGGGGATTATCCTCCCGGTATATCAAGGGAAGAGAGGGCATCCGGTGCTCATCGATGCGAGATACAGGGTTGAGGTCATGATGCTGAAATCCGATGCCGGACTTCGCAGCCTTATGACCCTTCATCCGGAGGATGTGGAGGAGCTGCCTGTCAATACCTCTTCCATTCTGGAAGACATCGATACGCGTGCGGATTATGAACAGGCTCTCGGGGATATGAAGAACAGTTCTGTTGAATAAACCCATTTATATACATAAAGTACAGGAATTTCCGTGTTAAAGGCTGGTTCCGGCGGCTCCTGTTCTGGCTTGCTCTGCAGGAAGACCTGTATCAAAGACAGGTGTAGGTCCGGATCTCCAGAACAGTTGTTTTTTGTCAGCTAGTCCTTTCCTGTTTCCGGCAAATGTGACAGAAAACGGCGTATAGTGTCGACCATCTTTTTTGAATGCGTGTTCAGGTTCGTTTCCATGTCAAGATACTCGGCTGCCGGCATCATCGATACCATGCGTTTCAGGTTACCCGGCTCATGAAGGGTATCCTTTGAAGCGCCGATGATGAGTGCAGGGACATTGATCCCCGGCAGGCGCTCCCACACCTGATAATTCCAGAGGGCCATTGCGGCCTTTTTCAGTTTCCAGGGATCCGCTGCATCCAGGGCGCGGCTGTATTTATCGTGCTGTGCCCTGTCACTCTTCACATCCATGCGGAACGTTTTAAGATACCATTTCACAATCGGTTTCATCACGAAATAGAAGGGGGGATAAAAGAGCATTACCACCGCCTTCCAGATACGGGGCACACGGAATACGGCATTGGGTCCTATGAGGACAAGACATAAAGGCCGCTTTTCAAGGAAGCGGTAAGTATCGAGAATGATGGTCCCCCCGAGGGAACTGCCGAAAAGCACATACCCGTCCCCGATCCCGAGTCCGGAGATCAGGTGAACGACATCTTTTCCGGTAGCTTCCACTCCGAACGAAACTTTCCCGCGCACTTCAGAGGATATTTTGTCCCGGGTTTCAATGTAAATAACCCTGAAATCCCGGGTCATTTCCTCGAGCACATCCTTCCATGTTTCAATACGGGTGATCCAGCCGGCCACGAACACTACGGGAGGATTTTTTCCGGGGCGCGGCGGTCTGAAATCGATCACTCGCAGCCTGACTGATTCCGAAGCCTGCATCATGGACGACAGAACACTTACGCCCGGAATATCCCATGTTTTCCACGGGGCATTTTTTTCAGGATCTCCTGGTTTCATGATTCCATCCTAATCCTTTGTGCTGTTCATGCGTTTGTACCATTTCCTGTTCTGCTTGTAGATATTTTTGTACTCCCTGAAAAGCCGGTCGTAAAGCTCGCGGTATTTTGGATCCGGCTTGAAAACACCATCGATCTCTATGTGACTCTTGATATCCGCAAAGGATTTTAGATATCCGAGAGACATACTGGCGAGAAGGGCTACCCCTCTGGCGCCTGCAAGCTGCGGATTTTTGACCCTGTGAATGCTGCGGTTGGTGATGTCTGCGATAATCTGGCACCAGATATCGCTTTTGGCTCCGCCCCCCACGATGTTCATTTTATGTGCCGGTTTATAAAGCTTTTCAAGCGTTTCCATGGCCCATCGTGTATTGAAACCGATCCCTTCGAATACAGCCCGCACCAGGTGCTCTCTGGAATGGTTGAGGCCGACATTGAACAGCCCCGCCCTTACATAATCATCATCCAGGGGACAGCGCTCGCCGTACATCCATGGTGTGAACATCAGCCCGCCGGCTCCGGCTCCTCCTCTTGCGGCAAGTTCGTCCAGGATCTCGTAAACTTCAGCCACATGTTTTTCCTGTTTGAGCTGTTCCTTGTGATAGAGTATGTGGTCTTTCAGCCATTCCAGGCAGATACCGGCAGTTTCCTGATGCGCCATTCCAAGATAGTATTCAGCAGGGTTGGCACTTCCAATGCATCCGGTATAATGAGGGATATCAAGCCTGCGTTTGTTGAAATCCCCTGCCCCCCATCCGCTCGTTCCCACGCAGATGTGCATTTCTCCCTCGTCCAGCGCTCCGGATCCCAGAGCTGCCGCACTCAGGTCGCCGCAGCCGTTGATGACCGGAGTGCCGGCAAGAAGTCCTGTATCACGGGCGGCTTCTTTGGTGAGTACACCGGCTATGGCAGCGCTCTCCTTCACCTCAGGAAGCTGATCGAGACGTATGCCTGCGAGTTTTAAAAGGCCGGGGTGCCAGCGGTTACGGTTCTTGCGCGTATCGAGCAGCCACCAGATATAGGCCAGATCCGCAGAAATAACAATATTCCCTGTCAGCTTGAATATGATATAATCCTTGGCGTCGAGAAACTTATAGGTTCTGGCAAAAAGCTCAGGTTCGTATTCCCGCATCCACAGGATCTTGCCGATCTGATCCTTGCCCGTGTGTCCGGGGCAGCCGCCCGTGATGATGAGGAAGCGCAGGAGGTGAAAGATGTTGTACCCCATGATGCGCGGATGGGTCCAGAGCTTTTCACGGAGAATGTCAGCGCTTCTGCCGTCCAGCCAGGAGAAGGAACGTCTGAGCGGTTTCCCTTCACTGGATATAGGTATGAGGCTCTGGGTCTGCGAGGAGAACGTGATGCCCACAACGGCCCTTGGGGATACTTTGTTTTGTTTGAGGAGTTCACGGGATGTGCTGCACAGAGCTTTCCACCAGTCCTCCGGTTCCTGTTCCGCATAGCCGGGCTGGGGGTGGTAAATAGGATAATGGATTTTGGTCATACCCGCGATTTCACCTGTGACGGTTACCAGCAGTGCCTTGTCTGAACTGGTGCCCATGTCATGAGCGAGAATGTATTTTTGCATGAACGGACCTCTAGTCTGTGAACTGTATCCTGCGGGATTTTCGAGCAGATGCTTACAGGGTCACGATACCCAGAGGCGGGCGTGTTTCCCATGCGCCCCTGGTGAAATCCGGGAAATCGATGGAGCGGCCCCTGCGGGCTACGGAACGTTCGCTCAATTCTGTGACTGCACTCCACGCGGCCGCGTCATAGACATCCAGATCCATGGGCAGCCCGTTTCGCAGGCACCAGATCAGGCGGTAGTCTTCAATAAAATCCATACCGCCGTGCCCTGCGCCTTTTGAAGCTTCCTCCATGGCCTTCCAGAGCGGATGCTCCCAGTTTTCACGGTAATTTTCAAGGGGTTCCCACTCGTCGTCCGGGCTCATGCCTTCTATATAAATGCGGCTGGGCCATTTGTGCACGATACCCTTCGTTCCCTGGACGAGATTGATGCGGCTGTAAGGCCTGGGAGTGGAGCAATCATGGTACAGGGTGATCACCCGGCCCTTCTTCGTGCGGATCAGGCTGACGTTCACGTCTCCCAGGGCATATTTTGCCCTGGCCTGAGGACTTCCGGGACCGTATTTCTTTTCAGCCAAAAGGTTCAGGCCTCTGGACATGCTGGAAACAGAAACCATAAAATCGAACTGATCTCCCCGGTTGATATTCATGCACTGGGCGACAGGGCCAAGGCCGTGAGTGGGATACAGATTCCCGTTCCTTCTCTTGGAATGGGCCATGCGCCATACGGCTTCTCCCCGGGATTCAAGATCGAATTTCAGAGCCCTCAGGTCGTGAAGGTATCCGGCTTCCGCATGAAGGATCTCACCGAGAAGATTTTGCCTCACCATATTGAGCACCATCATTTCCTCCCGGTCATAGCAGCAGTTCTCCATCATAATGCAGTATTTGCGGGTTTTTTCCGAGGTCTCCACGATTTTCCAGCAATCCTCCAGAGTGATAGCAGCAGGCACCTCTGTGGCCGCGTGCTTCCCGTTCTCCATCGCAGCCATGCACACCGGGACATGCCACTCCCAGGGCGTGGCCGTGTAAACCAGATCCAGATCCTCACGCTCGCACAGGCGCCTGAAATCCAGTTCCCCCTGGGCGTATCCCTCGGGTTTTGGCTGTCCGGCTGCCTCAACCAAATTTTGTGCACGCTCCACCCTCTCAGGTATAATATCGCAGACCGCAACGATACGGGCACCCTCGATTTTGAGAAGGTTTCTCACATGGGCGGAACCCATGCCTCCCACGCCCACATAGCCGATACGAACCGGATCCACAGGCGGCGCTGTAAATTCTTTGGCAGGTTTTTTCGAACTGCCCGGAATGCCGGCGACTGCAACAGCTCCGAGTCCTGTTCCCAGTTTTAAAAAGTCCCGCCTGGAACAGTCCGTTTGAATAGGATCATTTGATGGATTCATAATTCATGCTCCTGTATTAAATGTTCGTAAGGTTGTCATGCAAACAGATGATCATTTTCCGGTACGCCCGGCATGACAGGACAGTATCCTCTCTGTAAACCATAACCAGACAGACTTTTGGAAAAGCATGGCCGGGGGATCCGCTTCCAGCAGTTCGCGGATACTGACACCCTCGCTGTCCGGGTGCAGACGTTCCCTGTAAATACGGTTCCAGAGTTCCGGGTATTCCGGGTGGAACTGCACACCGAGCACATTCGGATACTTTTCATGCCAGATGCCCTCCACGACTTTCCCGTCGATGGAGGTGGCGGCAGTACGGAATCCTTTCCCCAGTTTTTTTACTGCCTGATGGTGGCTGCTCAGGACCAGGGGTGCGTCGGATTTTGAAAAACCCATGTCTCTGACAAGCGGACCTGCCGGATCCAGGCGTATATGGTGCAGGGAGTAGGTGTAGAGCTTTTCTTCCGGACGGAGCGGCTTCCATGGATTCCTGTGCCACTGCTCGGTGTCTTTTTCAAGAATGTCTTCCAGGAATTCATTTCCGTAAATTTCAATTTCTATGTCCTGGACCAGCGTGCCGCCCGTGCCTGTGTTGAGGCTCTGTTCACCCAGGCATATGCCAAGTACCGGGAACGCGGGAAAATTGTCCATGAGCGGACGAAATCCGTTATCCTGGAACCCGCCGAGAAGATGAAATACAAACGAGAGCTCCATGTAATGCCTGTAAGGGGTCTCGATGTCCGTGAATAACCGGGTCTTTTCTCCGTACACATCAGGCGGGATATCGTCACCTCCGAAAAAGATCACCGCATCGGAGCCGGAGAAGATCTTTTCAAAATCTTCGGAACAGGGGTTTTTTCTGAAAAGGTTATCCGGATCAAGACTGCCCGTGATCCTGTGGAAGAAAAACCAGTCGAACAGAGGATGAACGAGACCTGCAGATTCCCTGTATAATTCGCCTTCCTCAGTGTTGGTGGTCTCTTTTTCATGGAAAATACCCACATACCGGACATTTTCACGCGGGAGCAGTCCCTGTTCCCGGAGGCCGATGACCGCTTTGACGACCCGTGGAACCGGATGAAGAATGGAGATGGTTATCATTTCCGGATGATCCGGTGCATCGAAATAACGCCCGGTCTGGCCGAACAAGAGTTCAGGGAGAATGACAAAAAAAGCGACCGATAAAAACAGTTTTTGAATTTTCATAAATGCCTCAGCCCAACTATGTACCTGTTACACGCACTCTGTCCGGCGTCCATACGGGAGGCTTCAGAAGGAAGATTTCAGCTCCGCTGTACCGTAATAGATCGCATTGAAAAGAAACCGGAAGGTGGCATGGGATTGTCCGCGGTACAGTGCGGGGAAGCCGATCAGGATGATCTTTCCCTTACCGAACGGAACATCCACCAGTGCGCTCTTTCCATGGATGTACGGTTCACCTGTGATCCAGCCGCTCAGGAGCACGTTCTCATGGGGATACACCAGAACACCTGTTCCCGTTTTCGGCTTGAACAGGGGACTGTTCCTGAAAAAAATGGCCGCTTCTTCTTCATAGCCATAGGCGACAGGATGGTTGTTTTTTACATTGACCCGGAGAATGGAACCGGGGATGAAGAAACGGTTCCTGTCCGTATTTTCAGGGATGTCCTCTATGTCGAGATAAAACCTGTTGATCGCGAATGAAGCTGCTCTGTCGAGTGTGATCAGGCATCCCCCGGACTCGACGAAATGCCTTATCTCTTCGACGCCATCCATGCCGATGCCCCCTGCATAGGGCTCGGGCATCAGCCGTTCCGGAACACCGTTGATGATGGCTTTCTCGTCCATATCCGGAAGGATCAGGACATCCGCTTTGATATCGCCCCTGCGCAACTCCTCGTTTTGTATGGTACTGCAGGGGAATTCATGCTGCTCCAGCACCCATCTTGTCCAGCCTTCATCAACGGATGCGGTCCAGCTCTGATAGAGCCGGATAATGGGCCTGCGGAGCTGATAAACGGGGATGGAAGGGGCATCCACGCCGCCGAAGTCCACAGAAAGGTCCTGCGTGATCTCCTGCAAAGTCCGGTCAAGGCCGCTTTTCGACCTGACCACCAGCGTTCCCGGAGAGTATTTTTTCCCCCTGCTCTCAAAGGATTCTGCTGCCCGGAAGACCCTGTATCCCTTCTGGAGAAGACGGTTAAGCGCAATAAAGGCTTCATTGGAAAAGGACGTCCATGCATACCCGAACACATTCTCTGAAGCATTTACCTTCCCGGCCGGTCCGGGCACGGATTCCAGGCGTTTACCCGGGATCTCAATGGGAATATTGACCTGAAGAATTTTTACTCCCATGAGAAGAGGCAGGGTATGCGCTACAGCATCGTAGGGTGTTCTTAAAGGGCCGTCAGGTGTATCGCGTAATTCGGGATATTCCTGGATCCCAAGAAGCGCCATGGCATAGGCTCCGCAGGGCTGCGCTGTATGAATGATAAAATCTCCCCTGTGGAAGTCCATTCCTCCGGCCTGAAACTCCGTCTCAGCCTGCCGGATCTCCACATCACCCATGCGGAGAACTTCAAGCATTTTAAGGGTAGCCGGCAGATCTCTCTGGTCTCGGGGTATGATGAAAGCATAGGGAGGACCCGTCCGCATTACCGCTTTTTTATATACAAGGTAAGAATTCCTTAGCCAGGATTCTCTCAATCTGGCTGCATGGCGGAGCACTGCGAACGCGGCCGCATAATCATATTCCACAATATCCCCGAGCCTCCACGTCCCGCCTTTCCAGGGCATGGGCATGCTTACTGAAGGTTCCCTGACAGAAGGTGAAAGGTCGTCAAAGGGGATTGTCACCGGTGTGGCGACCCGCACGCTTGCCGCTTCGGTCAGAATGCGCACTCCACCGTGATAATGGGGGTAGGCGCGGGCAGGGGTCCATGCATCGAAACCACTGGAATGCTGGACACCTGTTTTCCCCTGAGCTGTCAGTTCCGAGGCAATAAAGGTCCCCAGCGCCGCGACCTGCTGGCGCAGTACAGGATCGACATTGGGTTCATAGGGGTCCACATAGGGCGGTACGAAAAGGCGCGCTCCTCTGGTTCCCATCTGATGCATATCCAGAACGATATGAGGATGCCATGCATTGTAAAGCTCCAGTACAAGGCGTGACTCAATCTGAGTGAACATGTACCAGTCACGGTTATTGTCATGTCCGGTATACTTCTGGTACAGCCACGGCATCGGGCCGCCTTCGAATGGAGTACCTGCATATTTCTTGTACCAGTCCACCACCAGCTGTATGCCGTCCGGGTTCTGCATGGGATGGAGCAGGAGGACCACGTTCTCCAGGATATCGAGTACCGCAGGATCGCTGCTGCACGCAAGGTCGTAGGCGAGTTTCATGGACATCTGGGAAGCACCGATCTCAGTGGCGTGGATCGAACAGTTGATCATCACGACGGTTTTTCCCCGGGCGATCAGGGCTTGAGCTTCTTCATCTCCGAAGGTCCTGGGATCTGCGAGGCGCTCCTGTAACTGCCTCAGCTGCTCCAGTTCTGCATGATTTGAAGGAGAGGTGATAAAAGCGGTGATGAAGGGATACCCCAGGGTCGTTTGCCCGGTTTCTTCAAGGACAATACGGTCGGAACAGAGGTCAAGAACACAGAAATATTCGGTGATCTCAGCCCTTGTTGCCAGACGGCGGTCCGCTCCTGGCGTGAATCCGAGAAAGGTTTCAGGGTCTGTGAGTTGGGCTTGTACACTGCATGCAAGGAGCATGCAGAAAATTGCAAGGTTCTTGATCCGGTTCATAGAGACTACCCCGCTATCCGGAAAGTGACAGAATAACGGTTTATTGCAGTTATTTTCTTAAACGGACATTGCATGAGGAAGACCTGATCAATATACAAAATGGAAGCGATAAAGGCGAGTCTTTTTATTGGGATGGGAGTTTGGAATTGACTTTTATTATTGATTTTATTAGATTAATTATCTTAAACAATGGAGGAGAACGCCCATGATCGACGGTGTGGTTTTAAAGCCCCTCAAGGTCATTCCTGATGAGAGGGGGAGGCTCATGGAGATCCTGAGACGCGACGATCCCCTCTTTTCCAGCTTCGGTCAGGTTTATATGACCACAACCTATCCGGGCATCATCAAAGCCTGGCACTATCATAAAAAACAGGACGACAACGCGACGGTCATCAAAGGGATGCTCAAGATCGTGCTGTATGACGACCGTAAGGGTTCAGCTACGCGCGGACAGCTCAACGAATTTTTTGCCGGAGAGCACAGGCCTGTTCTGATCCATATACCGCGGGGCATTTATCACGGATGGAAGTGCATAGGGCAGGAAGAGGCGATCGTGGTCAACTGTGTGACGGAGCCATACAACTACAACGAACCGGACGAGCACAGGCTTCCCTTTGACACGGATCAGATTCCGTACAACTGGGCTGTTAAGATGGGTTGATCCTGCTTCCGGATCCATCCGGAAAAATTGATTTTCGGGTACACCTGGATTTTTTAATAATTCCGAATTTGTCAGGCGGGAGAAGATGAGAAAGTTTCTGATAACAGGAGGGGCGGGTTTCATTGGCAGTAACTTCATCCGGTATTTACTGGGGAAACAGAATGACATTGAAATTGTCAATCTCGACAAACTGACCTATGCAGGCAATCAGGACAATCTCAGGGATATAGCGGATGATAAAAGATACCGTTTTGTCAAAGGGGATATCTGCGATGAAAAACTCGTGGACGGGCTGATCAGGGGTGCGGATGCAGTGGTGAACTTTGCAGCAGAGAGTCATGTGGACCGGTCTATCGGTCATCCCGACGATTTCATACGTACGGATATATTCGGAGCCTTTGTACTTTTAGAGGCGTCGCGGAAACACGGCGTGGAGCGTTTTGTACAGATCAGTACGGATGAAGTGTACGGCAGCACGGAAAAGGATTTTTTCAGGGAGGAGGATCCCCTGATGCCGTCCAGCCCGTACTCCGCTTCCAAGTCAGGAGCGGACCGGCTGGCCTACTCTTACTATGTCACCTACAAACTGCCTGTAGTCATACCCCGGAGCTCTAACAACTTCGGCCCCTTCCAGTATCCGGAGAAGCTGATCTCTCTTTTCGTCACGAATGCTCTGGACGACAAGAAGCTTCCCATATACGGCGACGGGAAAAACATCAGGGACTGGATCTACGTCCAGGACAACTGTGAGGCAATAGAGGCGGTGATGGAGAGGGGCGGTAACGGAGAGGTGTACAATGTGGGCGGGGGAAACGAGAAAACCAACCTCGAGATTACCGAAACCATACTCAGGGAGCTGGGCAAATCCAGGGAATTGATGATGTTCGTGGAGGACAGGAAGGGCCATGACCGCAGGTACGCAATGAGCATAAAAAAAATCGGCAAACTGGGATGGAAACCGCGTTATGGTTTTGAAGAAGCGATGAAAGAGACTGTCCGGTGGTACAGTGAAAACCGCTGGTGGTGGGAGAAGTTGAAAAGCGGTGAATATCTGGATTATTACAGAAAACACTATAAAAGGGATCTGTGACCTGAACCAAATGAAAGAGAAATATCTATGGACCTGAAACAGAAAATCCAGAAAAAAGAAGCAAAAATCGGTATCATCGGCCTGGGATATGTGGGCCTTCCGCTGCTGATCGAATTTGTGGAGGCGGGGTATCACAGTGTGGGATTCGATATTGATCCTAAAAAAGTGGAGTTACTAAAAAAAGGAAAAACCTATATCAAACATATCCCGGCCGGGCGCATTCAAAAGCTGGTGGGGAGTGGTCGTTTCGATGCGACCACGGATTTTTCCAGGCTGCCCGAAATGGACTGCATCATTGTGGCTGTCCCCACGCCGCTGGACAGGCATCAGCAGCCCGACCTGAGTTACATCATCAACACATCAGAAACCATTTCGAAATACTTGAGAAAGGGACAGCTCGTCGTACTGGAAAGCTCGACATGGCCGGGCACCACAGAGGAGGCCATGAAGCCCATTCTGGAGAAATCCGGGCTTAAAACATATCAGGATTA
This sequence comes from uncultured bacterium, assembly GCA_964464265.1. Classification (GTDB taxonomy): domain Bacteria; phylum Zhuqueibacterota; class QNDG01; order QNDG01; family DSAB01; genus CAYXFJ01. The sequence goes on along the minus strand of CAYXFJ010000004.1, from coordinate 11,764 downwards.
CTACCTGGCATTTTCACCTGAGAGGGAAGATCCCAACAATGACCGGTATTCCACGAAGACGATACCCAAGGTAGTGGGCGCGAACGATCCCTATACCCTGGAATGCGCCACTATGCTCTACAATTCGGTTATAGTAAAAACCGTTCCGGTATCCTCCAGTCAGGCGGCTGAGGCCACCAAGCTGCTTGAAAATATCTTCAGAAGCGTCAATATCGCCCTGGTCAATGAAATGAAGATCATTCTTGACCGCATGGGCATCGATGTGTGGGAGGTAATAGAGGCAGCTTCCACAAAACCCTTTGGTTTCATGCCTTTTTATCCCGGTCCGGGACTGGGGGGACATTGTATACCCATTGATCCTTTTTACCTGACCTGGAAGGCAAAAGAATACGACATGCCCACCCGTTTCATCGAGCTGGCGGGGGAGATCAATGCCTCCATGCCCTACTACGTGGTACAGAAGACCATAGAGGCTCTCAACGAACGGGACAAGAGCATCAAAGGAGCCCGCGTTCTCATTCTCGGTGCAGCCTATAAAAAGGATATAGACGATATGCGGGAAAGCCCCACCCTGAAGCTGATCGAAATTCTGGAGAGCAAAGGGGCGAAGGTGGATTACAATGATCCGCACATACCGGTCATGCCCAAGGTGCGCAAGTATCAGTTCGACATGAAAAGCGTCGAGCTCCTGCCTGCGGCGCTGAAGAAATACGACGCAGTGATCGTGTCAACGGATCACACTGCCTATGATTACGATTTCATCGTTCAGCATGCGAGTCTGGTAGTGGACACCCGTAATGCAACAAAAAATGTGAAGAAGGGGCGGGAGAAGATTGGGAGAGCCTGAATAAATTATTTTTCAGATAATCAGAAAAATTTTATGACAGCCATATTAAAAAAGAGCCTGAAAATCCGGGAGCCTTATTCAGCGTGTATCAGGAACCGGCCGGGAAAAAGCAGCAGGAGACTGTCTTTAGTCCCGGAAGGAAACCGTAAAAAGAGTTGTGTCCCCGGCTTATGAAAGGCCGGAAGCCAGGAGCAGGTTGTGAAAAGGGGAGTTGTCCAGCAATGAAAGTTCATCCGCTATTTTCAGTTATACTGGCAGGACTCATGACCGGAGTCGTCCTGTCCCAGGAAATGGAAGAGCAGACCTCGGCAAGACAGAAAGCGGCACCGCGCTCGGTGGATTTTTCCAGGATTTTCGAAACGGAATCCACGCGTGAGGAATTCGACCGCTGGAAGCGGGAAAGGCAGGTCAGGCTTGAAGAACGGCTTCAGAATGCCGACGCTCTCGAACAGGCGGTGGATCCGGCGGTGTACAGGGTCGGTCCAGGAGATATTTTCGATTTTCATGTCTGGGGAGTTATGGAACAGTCCGTCCTCATTGCGGTCTCGCCCGAAGGCAAGCTCACGGTACCCTCTGTGGGGGGTATAGATGTGGATGGCAAGGTCCTTTCCGACGTTCAGCAGGAGGTCATCGGGAGGGCAAAAAAAATCTATCAGAACAGTGAGATCTCCCTGACCCTGGAATCCCTTCGTAATTTCAGGGTGCATGTGGTCGGAGAGGTGATCTATCCGGGCACCTACATTGGCCGGGCCGTGGACAGGATTTCCGGTCTTATCCTGGAGGCGGGCGGTGTGACAGACAGGGCGTGGAAACGGGCCATAGAGCTGAGACATACAGCGGGGGGGGAGGTGGATACGTTCGATCTGGCTGCTTTCGAACAGACCGGGGATCTGTCGCATGATTTTTATGTGCAGGGCGGGGATGTGATCCATGTGCCTGCAACGGTCATGGAAAAACCGAGAGTGTCTGTGGAAGGGGAAATGAACTTTTCCGGTATCTATCAGATAGAACCCGGAGAATCTCTCATCCCCTTTCTCGAGCGGATACGCGTATTAAAAAAAGAGACGGATCTGACGAAGGTACAGGTTTGCCGTAAAACAGTCACGGATAAAGGCAAAACCCGTGAAGAATGCACATTTCCCATTCAGGATAAAAGTACAACAGGTTTCTCGTTCACATTGCAGGAAGGCGACCGGATCGTGATGCCCCCTTCTCTTGTGTATGTCAAGGGAGCGGTTCTCAACCCCGGGGCTTATCCCTATGCTTTCAATCTGACCGCCAAGGATTATGCGGGCATGGCGGGCGGGGATTTCAGGTCCGGATCCATCAAAAGTATTCAGGTTTACCATGCCCTTACCGGAAAATCCGAGAACGGACCGGGCGTGCTGGTCGAACCTGGCGATGTTGTGCACCTCCATCCGAACTGGGGCACACGCTTGGATACGATCATACGGACTTTACCTACATTAACCTCGCTGATCCTGGCTGCGAAAGCTGCAGGGCTTTTTGATAAGTGAGAAGGTTGGCCCCTGTTCATGAAAAGGGGAAACAGTTCATCCGTTTTTTAAGCGTCAGGAAAAGATCATGGCAAAAAAAGAGATTGGATGGGTCGACACTATCTATTATTTAGTCAAATGGCGGAAAAGCATTCTGGCCGTGATTCTCATTGTGGGAATCCTGGCGGCCGGTCTGAGTCCGATTTTGCCCAGATGGTATACTGCCAGCGCCACGCTTATGCCCCCCGTGGAGGATACCGGGGGATTCAGCGTTTCTTCGTTTGTCAGCAAATATGCTTTTTCAGGCGGAATGCTGGGACTCGGTATGATGTCGGAAGAGACCTCGCTTCTGATTGCGATTCTGCAGAGCAGGATAATGATGGAAGCGGTGATCAGCGAGCACGATTTGATCAGCCGGTATAAATCCAAAAATATGGAAGAGGCTGTACGCACATTACGGGACCGGACATCCACAAAGGTCAATGAGGAAGGGACGATAACCCTGAGCGTCAGTGCAAGAACGAAGATCCTTGGCGGTAAAGCACAGGCAGATGAGGCCCGCCTCCTGGCCAGGGATATGGCCGATACATTCATAGAAAAACTGGATGAGATCAATAAGTCCCTGAAAGTGGACAGGGCAAGAAATACACGGATTTTTATTGAGACCCGGTATCAGCAGAACAGGGAGGATCTGCGTGCAGCTGAGGAGACATTCAAGGCGTACCAGCAGAAATACGGGACCATAGCCCTGAACGAGCAGGCGACAGCCACAATAAATGCCGCAGCGGATTTTAAAACCCAGATCATCGCCAAGGAAGTGGAAACCGGGTGGTTGAAAAATGTTGTTGGCCAGGATCATTCAGAATACCTCAGGGCAGAGAGCGAACTCAGGGTACTGGAAGACAAATACAAACAATTTCAATATGGAAAGAAAAAAGGTGCACGGGGAGGAGATACAAAAAACGATCTTTTCCTGCCTCTTGAGGATGTTCCTGAATTGGGCATTGAATACGCCCGGCTTTACAGGGAAGTCCTGATGCAGGAAAAAATTATGGAATTCCTGCTCCCTGAATTTGAACAGGCAAAGATCAATGAGGCAAGGGATACTCCCACAGTGCAGGTTCTGGACAATGCCGTTATTCCTGTTGCCAAATCGAAGCCAAAGCGGGCGCTCTTTGTCGTAATAGCAGTGATGACCGCTTTGATCCTTACCTTTGTCATGATACTCATATATGAGAGAATCCATATGCTTCAGGAGCTTGACCGGGATAAATATGAAAGATTGCAGGAAGCATTACGAACGGTCAAAACCGACCTGAAGTTACATAAAAGAAAGAGAATCCTGTAGAACAATTCATGCAGATAAAGCAATCTGATTTAAGAATCCAGCCGAACCACGGAAAGTTCAATGCTCTGTTAATCAGTTGCCCTGTCATTGCCGCCCTGCTCATATCCGTCCTCCTGTATGAAATATCTTTGGTTAAAGGGCTGTTACTGACAGTGGGATTTACGGGCGTCATTCTGCTGTTTATTTACCCCGAACTTGCAGTTGTTCTGGCCTGTTCCTCCGGTATCTTCAAGGAATGGCTTTCAACGAGTGTCCCGGTATTCGCCAGTTTTGATTTCACAGTAGCCGTTTTCGGGCTGGCATTTGTCAGCGCTTTCTTTCATGCGGTCAGAACAGGATCCCTGTTCGAAACCCCCTTTCATGACAGCATGGTCCCCCTGGCTCTCTTTACAGGATTATTGCTTCTGTCAACACAGTACACTCTCTCACCGGATTACGGCACCATCAAGGCCGTACATTTTGCCATATTCAACTGGGCGCTGTTCCTGATTCCTTTTTTTCTGATCAGCAGTGAAAACAGCGGCTGGAAAATCGTTTTCTTTCTGATCCTCATGGCTGTGCCTGTTTCTGTGTACAATCTTATCACTCTTGCAAGGGGAATTTCAGGTCAGAATATGCTCTCTGCGTACAGGGCATCATTTCTGGGTATCAATCCCATCAGTTTTGCAGGATGGGTGGGAGCCGTCAACATCCTGGTGATCTCCATTCTTGCCGAAATCAAATTCAACCGGTGGATGTACGCTGCACTGATCCCGGTTTTTATTTTATCCTTATCCCTGTTTGCTGCAAACTCGAGAGGTCCTCTGGCCAGCTTTCTTTTTACCCTGTTCGTCATTGGGCTGTTCAAGATCCGGAGCCTGGCGAAATGGCGGAACCTGATTATTATACTTCTTGGGATCATTTTTCTGGTCATGGTGTACAGTCTTTTGCCTGAACAATTGACCAGCCGGTATACGGATTCTTTTTCCAGTCAGTACGAACAGGGCGTCACCCCATCCTACACGGTAAGTACACGCATCCATGCGTGGAAAACAGCAGTCAGTATAGCGGTATCAAGCTTCAGGAATTTTATGTTCGGGGTCGGCAGCGGAGGGTTCAGTCACGAGCTCTATTATCAGGATATCACGGTCTATCCGCATAATATCTTTTTAGAGGTGCTCTGTGAACTGGGATTTTTGGGCCTGTGCCTGCTGTTGTGGCATCTTGGATCCCTGTTTTTTGATGCGATAAAAGCAATGAACAGCCGCCTTTCTGCAAAACAAAAACCCCTTGTTTTCGGATTTCTCATGGCTTCCCTTTTTTATCTGACAGCTGCCCAGTTCAGCGGCGACCTGAAGAACAACAGGATATTGTGGTTCTTCCTTGGATCGCTCGTTGCTCTGGTTCGTGTCTACAGAAATCAAGATGCGCCACAATGAATAATACCTATTCAAAACAGGTTCTTAAAAACTCGCTGGCCATCTATCTGGGCAGAGGGTTCAATCTGTGCATTTCCTTCTTCGTTTTTATCCGGCTGGCCAATTATCTGGGAGAGA
>CAYXFJ010000004.1:0-6438 GCA_964464265.1 uncultured bacterium | reverse complement strand
GTATTCGAAACGCCTTTTCAGGCTAAACTGATCATGAAATATCCGATCCTGTTCAGTGTTATGGATCACCTGATCTTTGCAGTGCTTGTTTTCATTTTTACGACAAGGTACAGGACGGGTCTGACAGGTATTGCGGTTTTCTATACGGTTTGCCACATACCCGGCACCCTGTCCATGCTTTTCCTGTTCTTTAAAAAGTTCAAAATAAAATTCATTGCCGGGTACAGCAGGATGAAAGGCCTGTTTTTTGAAACTTTGCCTGTGGGTTTATATGTCCTCCTTTCGACACTGACCTCGCGGCTCGATATTCTCTTTCTGTCATGGATGAAAGGTGATGCAGATGTGGGCTACTACTCTGCAGCTTACAGGCTTGTCTATCCTTTAATGTTCTTCGTCCAGGCTTTTTCCGCATCGCTGTTTCCCATGCTCTCACGGTTTTATGAGGAACGGAAAGACCAGTATGTACGGGTACTGAGGATGGGTATAAATTGTATTCTCTTGTTTGCCGTTTTCCTGGGCATCTCGGTTGCTTTCAATTCGAGACAGATCATCACCCGGGTGTATATTCCGAGTTATCAGCCGGCCATCGGAATTTTACAGATTTTAATTTTTGCAGTTGCATTCCATTTCCTGAATTTCTACTTCGTGGATATTTTCGTTTCTGCCAGGCGGCAGAAGATCATCACTTATGTAATGGCCGCGATACTGTTTCTGGATGTGATCCTCAACCTCGTTTTGATCTCCAGATACGGTTTTTTGGGTGCAGCCTATACAAGGCTTGCGATAGCCATTATCTGCTTTTTCGTTTATTACTATCTCTTCAGCCGGATACTGAAGATCAAAGGCCTGATCCTGTATAGAAAATGGATTGTGTTTTTGATTCTGTCTGTTATATGGAATTTGATTTTCAACCGTTTTCATTTTATATTAAACACTCTGCTTTACGCGGGCTTCTGTGCCGGTCTTGTTTTTCTTTTGAAGATATTCAGTGCCAGTGAGATGAATGTTCTCAGGAACCTCTTCAGACGGGAAGCGGAGGAATCGCCACCTTCCATAGATGTGTAATAGAACCTGCGTAAATAAAGAGAGCAGGTGGGTTGAGATTTTAAAGGGTTATGTAAAGATGACGCATCGCACGACATGGAATTGTTTGATTGTTGTCATGGGATTTTTCCTTCACTGTGCAGAAGAGAAAATGCCCACACAGGCTGAGGAACAGGGGCCCGGGCATATTTTAAAATATTCTGAGGAATCGGTGATTCCTGTAGACTCAGCGTATGTCCCGGCCGTTCAGGTCTGTCTGTGGAAAAGAAACAGGGAAGCTGCCTATACGATCACATTCGACGATGTCCGTACCAGTCACTACAGGATAGCCTCTGCGGAACTCAAGAACAGGGGGATTTCCGGTACATTCTTTATTGACACGAAAAAGCTTTCCGATTGGAAACCCTGGCAGATGGTGTACGAAATGGGACATGAGATCGGATCACACACCTGGGCGCATTCTCTGTGCACGGATATTCCGGCTGATCTTCTGGCTACGGATTTTTCCCGGTCACAATTCGACATCATCAGCCATATTGAAGGATTGAAAGAGGTCAACAGTTTAGCCTATCCATACGGGAAGTACAATGATGATGTCCGGTTCGTTACGAAAAAGTATTTCCTGTCTGCCAGAACCGCGGACAGAGGGATCAATGAAGCTCATCTCGATCAGGAAGCTCTGAGCCGGTTGAAGGCCTATCTTCCCGAAACCCCGGCCGAAATGGACACGCTCATCACTCTGGTCCACAGAGCACTGGGAAGGAACGGATGGCTGATATCCGGTTTTCATTCGATAAAGGATCAGGGAGAAATGGAACCCTCGAATGTTCCTCTTCCCCTTTTCAGGGAGCATCTGGATGAGATTGAGTCTCTCAATGACCGGTTATGGATCACAAGTCAGGACTCTGTGGTCAGATACATTCTGATGAGAGAGCATATCCTGATCAAAAGTGAGTTAAAGGGCAATGAGATCAGGGTGTTCCTGACCCGTAATGCTATTCCCCCGATAGAGGATACGAGACTGAGCTTCCAGTTTCAGATTCCGGAGGAATGGGAGGATCAGAAAATAGCACTCGAATACAACGATACGAACAGGGGGTACATCTATCAGGTCCGGGGGAACCTCTTCTGCCATGACATTGCGTTCGGGGATACGCTGCACCTGTTTGGAATTTATAAAGAATGATGCTGCAGCCAGGCTCAAATACCAGAGAAAGAACAGGCAGGAAAGTGGCCATGCTTCTCTCCAATGCCTATGAACCGGATGTCAGGGTATACAGGGAAGCGAATTCCCTGGCCAGAAATGGATATGCTGTTACTATTTTCTGCTGGGACCGTGAAAAAAAATATCCGCGCAGGGAAAATGCGGACGGCATATTCATAGAGCGGTGTCACACCAGAGGTGCATACGGGAAAGGGACAGGGTCTCTCCTGCCTTTCTTTTTTTACTATTGCTTTCTGACATCGAGACTTTTAAGTGAAAGATTCGATTACGTCCACTGTCATGACTTTGATACGCTGCCCGCAGGACTTGTTCTGGGCAGGATCAGGCGGAGCAGGGTCGTCTATGATGCGCACGAGGTCGAATACTTTTTGACCCTGCCCGAGGGACTGAGGTCTCTTGCGAAAAAAATGGAAGCAGTGCTTTCAGAAAAAACGGACAGCATTTTAGTGGTCAACAAGATTCAGGTCAGGCAGTTTGCAAAAAGAAATTTTACATATCCGGCTGTTAGAGAGATCAGAAACTGCCCGGAAAAAGGCATCACCGGAGTTACTAAAAAGAAGAAGAACGGGAAAGTGGTGCTGGGTTACATAGGGTATATTCAGCCGGGTACAGGCGTTGACCGGACCGTCGAGCTGTTCGACAGGCTGTGCAGGCGGCATAAGAATCTTCTATTGCTTCTCGTGGGTAAGGTCCATCCCAATTTCAGGAGGTTCGAGGATCTGGTCGCGCAATCGGAGAACAGGGAAAAAATCAGAATGACAGGACCGGTACCCTATACTGAGCTGAAAATATTTTATGAACAGGTCGACATAGCGGTCATCCTTTACGATACATCCTCCCTGTTCCGGTACAATACGCCGGTAAAATTCTATGAATCCATGGCGTACGGGATCCCTCAAGTCATTACCGATATCGGTGATGCAGGAGACCTCCTCCGGTTTTCAATGTCCGGATTTATCGTCGGATATGAGGATACGGAAGGGATCGTGGAGAGGCTTGAAGAACTGATCGAAAATCCCGGACTGAGGCACAGGATGGGTGAAAACGGGCGGCATTTTTATACGAGCGAATGCAGCTGGGAGATCATGGAGAAAAGACTGCTGGAAGCGTACCAGAGGGCAGGAAAAAACTCTGAACTGCTTTTCAGGGGATGAAGGGAACCTCATGGACAAAAAGAAAAACAGACCGCTTGTATCCATCATCATTCCCATGTTCAATGAAACGGGTCTCATAGAGACCAATCTGGAGTCCCTCTTTAAACAGACCTACCCTCAGGATAAAATTGAAATCTGCGTGGTTGACGGCATGTCGGATGACGGGTCGCGGGAAAAAGTACTGGAATTGTCCAGGGAGCATTCCAATGTCTTTTTACTGGACAATCCGGAGCGGAGAACACCCGTCAGCCTCAATATCGGGATCAGGAATTCAAAGGGAAGCGTGATCATCATACTCGGAGCCCATACGAGGGTCAAAGAGGATTTTGTCGAGCAGAATATCGGGGCAATGGAGCGGACCGGAGCCAAATGCGTGGGTGGAACCCAGATCAATATAGGTGATTCCCTGATGCAGAAGGCGATAGGCCTGGCCATGGGATCCCCCTTCGGGATCCCGAGTGCTCCGTACAGGTACTGGAAAAAGGAAAGAAATGTGGATACCGTGGTTTATGCGGCATACAGGCGGGAGCTTTTCGATGAAATCGGTTTCTTTCATGAAGAGGGACTCATTTCCGAGGATGCAGAGCTGAACTGGAGGATCAGGAAAGCGGGCCATGAAATCCACTATACTCCCAAAATCGTCACTTATTATTATCCCAGAAAAGACCTGAAAGGACTTATCCGCCATCTGTTCCGTTACGGTGTCGCACGGGTGAATATGATGAAGAAACACGCGGATGCAGTCAAATTCTTTCATCTTGTTCCGCCGGTTTTCGTTGCAGGCTCTGTCTTGTTCGCCCTGCTGGGATTGTGGATACCTATCTTTTTCATCCCTCTGGCTTTTGTGTGGGGCTTATATCTTTTCTGTGTGCTGTTTTTTTCTTTTCTCGTCTCAATGAAGTCGGACTGGAAGAATATGTTCGTTTTGCCTGTGATCTTCGTGTCCATACATATCAGCTGGGGACTCGGATTTCTGATCGGATTTTTTAAACGTTCCCCGTAAGGGATCGCGGGACGGGCGGAGAGTCATACCCGGAGCAGGTCCACAAATACAGGTACGGGAAGTCAATGTCTAAAACGCTGGAAAAACTGATTCTTTTCATTCTGGACTTTCTGGGGATACAGATCGCTTTTCACCTCTGGTGCAAGCTGAGGCTGATCTTCGGATTTTATACAGAAGTGTCTTTATTAAGGGCATCCTTCCTGTCGGTTATCATTTTTTTATTCTGGTTCTTTTTGTTGCTGTTTTTTGGTCACTACAAAACATGGTTCACTCCCTCCAGAACCGATGAATTCATTTCGATTTCCAAGACCATCACGATCGGTGTTGTGATCATCTTCCTTCTCACGTTCGATCTGGGAGAGGATTTCAGCAATTTCGTTTCCTTGAGCCGGCTGGTGATCGTCCTCTACTGGGTATTGATGGTCATCTGTGTCGGTGTCCCCAGGCTGCTATTGCGAACCGTGCACCGAAAACTTCTTGAAGCGGGAATCGGAAGAAAACCAGCCCTGATCGTTGGATGGGGGAAAAAGGCAAAGGAACTTTCGAATCAAATTCTGGAAGCGCCCGCACTGGGATACGATGTGATCGGATTCGTCACGCCGGGACAGGAGCGCACGCAGGGTTCCTACAAGAAGATCCCCATCAAGGGTCCTGTAAGTGAACTGCACCGGATCATCAGGAAAGAAGCTGTTCATGACGTGCTGATTGCGCTTCCCAGGCGTTCGGAGCGTTTGCTCGAGGAGGTCATTATCCAGTGCGATGGCACGGCTGCAGGAATGAAGATCGTACCGGACCTTTATGATGTCATTATCGGACAGGTCAGAACGAATCAGATATATGGATTCCCTCTCATTGAAATCCTCCCTCAAACCATGCCGGCATGGGAACAGGCGGCGAAAAGAGGGGTCGATATTTTCACTTCATTTCTTGTTCTGGTGGGATTTTTGCCCCTCTGGCTCCTGCTCGTGATCCTCATACGGACCGATTCGGAAGGACCCATTTTTTATCATCAGAAACGGGTCGGCAAGGACGGAAAAGTGTTTACCATGATCAAATTCCGCTCTATGGTTCACGGCGCAGAAAAAATGACCGGTCCTGTGTGGGCCAGCTGGAACGATCCCAGGGTCACCCGGTTCGGGCGTTTTATGCGAAGGCTCAGGCTGGATGAGATCCCCCAGGCCATCAATGTGATAAAGGGCGATATGTCGCTTGTCGGGCCCCGTCCGGAACGGCCCTATTTTGTTGAAAAGCTGAGGAAGGCTCTTCCTCTTTACGGCAGGCGCCTGAGGGTCAGGCCGGGCATTACAGGATGGGCGCAGGTCAAGGGAGAATATGACCAGTCCATTGAACATGTAAAGCAAAAACTGGCGTACGATCTCTACTATCTGGAAAATATGTCCATGCGTATGGACCTGAAGATCATCCTGAATACCCTTTATGTCATGCTGATGGGCAGGGGTCAATGACAGGCGGAACGGATCTTCGTTTGGAAGGGAACCCGGACAGGCAGGGTCAGCACCCGTCATGCCCGCGCACCTTTATGAGCTGACACGCAAAATCCTGACTGGCATAGGCAGCACAGGAAAATGATGAGGGATGTATGAATGCTGCAGTGGTCGGACTGGGGTGGTGGGGTCAGAAAGTGCTGAGAAACTTCATTGCACAACCTGAATGTGAAAAGGTTTACGGTTTTGACACGGATCCCGGGGTCATGGAGAGGCGTCTTTCGGAAATGGAATTTGTGCCTGTCCGGGAGGAGAAGGACATCTGGAACGATCCTTCCATTGTTGCCGTGGCAGTTGTAACGCCGGTCCGGACCCACTATCCTGTCGTGTGCAGGGCTTTCGAAAATGGAAAACATGTTATGGTTGCCAAGCCGCCCGCATCTACAGTGAAGGAGACCAAAAAACTGGTCCGGGAAGCGGCTGAACGGCACCTCGTCTTCATGGTGGATTCTACCCTGGTGTACAGCTCTGCCACCCACAGCGTTCGCACGTTTATTGGGCAGAACC
>CAYXFJ010000003.1:4638-29891 GCA_964464265.1 uncultured bacterium | reverse complement strand
GGAAGCTCCATATTAACAGCCGCAAAGATATCCGCGAACTTGGGGATCACCATTGTCATGATGACCAGGAACGCGCCTATCATTGCCACTATAACGAAAATGGGATATTTCAGTGCAGATTTGACCTTTTTCTTTGTCTCTTCATCATGCTTCAGCACAGAAGCCATACGCTCGAGAACATCGTCCAGAGAACCGCTCATTTCACCTGCATGTATGGAGTTCACATAGAGCTTTGAAAATATTCTTGGATGCTGGCCCAGAGCCTGCGAGAAGCTGCGGCCGGACATCACGTCCACGTATATTTTTTTCAGAATAACCCCCATCTCCTTGCCTGCCTGCGTTCCCAGTATCTCGAGTGCTGTCAGCATGGGCACACCGGCTCTCAGGAGCGTAACCATTTCCTTTGTAAAGAGAACGATTTCAGTGGTCTTGATCTTTTTCTGAAAAAAACTGGGACCACCTTTTGCTTCCTTGACAACACCCTTTTTCGATGCCTTGATGGAAATAGGTTTGTATCCTTTCTTAAAGACCTCCCTGGAGACAGCCTGTTCGTTGGGAGCCTCAAAAATATCGTTGACGATCTGTCCTGTTGCTGTTACGGCTTTGTATTCAAAAAGCGGCATCTTTCCAACCTATCTGTTCACTTTACTCGACATTGGTGACCCTCATCACTTCATCGATTGTGGTCATACCTTTCATGATCTTGAGCCAGCCGTCATGAAGAAGCGGCCTCATGCCTTCCTGCACAGCTGTTTTCTTGATGAGATCTGCAGCAGCTCCCTTCAAAACTAGCTGTCTTATGGCATCCGTTATCGGCAGTACTTCCATGATCGATGCACGTCCCTTGTACCCGGAATCCCTGCATTTTTTGCATCCGGCACCCTTGTAGAATTTCAGTTTATCTGCGGATTCCTGAACTCCGATCTTATGCATAATATCTTTCACGATTTCCACCGGCGGTTTGTAGGGCTCCTTGCATTCCTGACAGATTTTCCGCACAAGCCTCTGGGCCTGCACGCCAAGAACCGCAGTGGAAATCAAAAACGATTCTATTCCCATCTCCTGCAAGCGTGTGACTGCGCCTGCGGAATCGTTGGTATGAAGTGTTGAAAGCACCATATGGCCGGTCAGGGCTGCCTGAACCGCGATGTTCGCGGTCTCACTGTCGCGGATCTCGCCAACCATGACTATATCCGGGTCCTGCCTCAGTATAGCCCGTAATCCCTTGGCAAACGTCATACCCGCCTTGTGATTAACCTGTGACTGGCGGATGAGCGGCAGCCGGTATTCGATAGGATCTTCCAGAGTGATGACATTCTTTTCAACTGTTGAAAGGCGGTTCAGCGCCGCATACAGCGTGGTGGTTTTACCGCTTCCTGTGGGTCCTGTAACGAGGAAAATCCCGTAGGCGCTGCCCAGTATCTTGCATGTGAGCTCATAGACATCGGGTTCGAATCCAAGATTTTCCAGGTTCAGAAGAGCAGCACTCTTGTCCAGTATTCGGAGCACGCAGTTCTCTCCATGGGCAGACGGCAGGGTTGAAACACGGATATCGATGTCGCGTCCGTCCTTCAGCTTCAGTCTCATCTGCCCGTCCTGGGGTACACGGTGTTCCGCAATATCGAGACTCGAGAGAATCTTGATCCTCGAGATGATGGCATCCTGAAGGTTTTTGGGAAGCATGAAAGTGTCCCTGAGAACCCCGTCCACCCGGAACCTGACACGCAGCTGTTTCTCCTCCGGATTATAATGCACGTCCGAGGCTCCATCCACAATGGCCTGTGTCAGAACCATATTGACCATACGGACCACGGGAGCTTCTTCTGCCTGCCGTTCCAGATCCTGGGTGTTGGTTTTCTCCTCCTCCTCTCCCTCTTCCGCTTCGATCACTTCCAGTATTCCCTGCAGCTCATCATTGGGCATCTGAAGCGAGATCTCCTGCTGTTCTCCGTAATGCTTGTTGATCGCTCCGTCAATGGCATTTCTGGAAGCCAGGGCCGGAGAAACCTCCAGCCTGGTCAACTGCCCTACAGCATCGATGGTCTTGATATTTTTCGGATCCGACATGGCGATCAAGAGTGTACTGTTGATACGGAAAAGCGGGAAACAGCGATACTGTCTGGCTACCTTAGCGGGAATCAATTCGATGACATCAGGTTCGATCTCATAGTTGGAGAGATCAATATAGGGAACATTCCAGAGAGCGGCTTTGGTTTCGAGAATAGCCTCTTCCGAGACCTTCTCCTGCCCCATGAGTGCCTCATCCAGTATCAGATTGGGATTGCTCCGGAGTTTGGCCAGCATGTCATCAGCCTGAAATGGTTTGAGTACTTTTCGCTGAACCAGCGCTTTCAGCAGTGCAATATCCATATCATTCTTGAATGCAGGTTTTACCGTTTTTTCAGCTGTTTCTGCCATTGAGGTATCTTCCTATGAGATCCAGGACCTGATTGAGCCGGAACGGTTTGTACAGATATTCATTCGCACCAACCTGCTCACCCATTTTTCTCTCCCCTTCTGTTGCCCTGGAAGTCAGGACAATGATGGGAATATCTTTGTACCGTTTATCAAACTTGAGAAATCTCGCCACTTTGAATCCGTCCATAAGAGGCATCAGAATATCCAGAACGATCAGATCAGGAATTTTCTCCTTGACTCTTTTCAATGCTTCCAGACCATTATAAGCCACCATGACTTCATAACCTGCTTTCCGAAGGGGATCATGAAGGCTTTTCACAGCCATCGGATCATCATCAACTAAAAGAACTCTTTTCATTCACCGTTTCCTTGTTCCCCCTGGGACCTGTTGTCTTTTTCATCATCTCCGTTGCGGGATCAGTTCATTAAGACCCTTAAACTGACCTTCTATTACAGTAAGTGTATATACCACTGAATAATCTGCTCCCCAAACAGGAGATGCACGAGGGTACCCCCTGCAATAAACGGACCAAAAGGGATGGTCCCTCCGAGCTTCATTCGCCTGAAAACAAGTCCCGGCACAATGAAAAACGCAGCCAGAACCACCCCGAAGAAGAATGCGATCAGAGTTTCCGGAAAACCAAGATAAATTCCTATTAAAACAATCAATTTTACATCTCCCATCCCCAGACTGTCTTTACGGAACATCCAGTTTCCCGCAAGACCGATAAGGAAAACTGCGAAGCCGGATCCGACACCACCCAGCAATGCATCCGGCAGTTTTTCAATTTGAAATATCAAAATGAAAAGAAGGCCAAGGATAATTGCAGGGAAAACCAGGACATTGAGTATGAGTCCTCTGTCAATATCAATTACACTCATGGGGATCAGAAACAAGACCAGAATACTGTAGCGGATAAAATCCAGTGAAAGCCCGTACTTCCAGTAAAGAGCCAGAAACATCAGAGCGGTGAGACCTTCGATAAGAGGATACCGCCAGTGAATGGGTGTGTGGCAGAACCTGCAATGCCCCCGCAGAATCAGATAACTCAGGATGGGTATATTGTCATAAAACGGGATGACACTCTTGCAGACCGTACAGTGAGACCGCGGCCGTATCAGAGAGATGGATCTGGGCAATCTGTAAATGACCACATTCAGGAAACTTCCCAGTGCCAGAGATGTGCATGTTATGAATCCAATCATGTAACCCCTTATCGCATCAATAACATACGCCTTGCTTTTGCGAATTGTCCCTGCTGGATCCGGTAGAAATAGATCCCGCTGGCTACGGGGTTTCCTCTCTCATCCCTGCTGTCCCATACCACTTCTTCCACACAGCGTTCTGCGATCTCCCTGTCAACAAGCACTTTAACTAGTTGTCCTATTACATTGTAGATGCTCAGTGTCACACGACCGGGTTTTTCAACCGTGTAGCGAATGGTGGTGCTGGGGTTAAAGGGATTCGGATAATTCTGAGTCAGAGTGAAATACCCCGGAACCTTGGACTCACCGCCATCGAGCTGGGATTCTAATGGTTCAATGATTATGAGATACATATTATCATCAACACTGCCGCAATTCCCTCCCAGCTGTACTTCTCCTGAAGGAAACTCGCGGTAGAAGATATCAAATTTTGTGCCACGGGAATCAACCACCTGACCTTCGAACTCTTCCCAGTCAGCGACCCATTTCGGAAGTGCCGCTATCTTGGCGTCAAAAGCTGCATAGATCTTTGATTTCTGGTTCAGGGTAAAGGTCAGAAAATCTGTATCCCTGTCCGTCTTGTCATCATTGGCAGTCCGTATCCAGAGAAGCCCCTCCAGAGCGGAAGGAACCGAAGCGATCGTATAATCCCTGTCGATGTAATACGGATCGCCTACTGTCATACGCTGCAGCTGATAGGAAGATTTGCTGAGCTGGGCAAGAACCATTTCACTGTTGTAATGCGGAACGAGAAACATCAGGTACATATTGTCATCCACGGTTCCCTGGTTCGCGCCTGTGACAACACGTCCTGTTTTGACGTCCTTGCTGTATACCTGGTACACGCTGGAACGGGAATTGACAACCTGATCTCCTGTCGGTTTCCACTGGGACAGCCATTCGGGCACCTGTGCGATGCATTTATCATAGGCAAGGTAAAGGGCTGCCTCTCCTGAAAGCTCGAAGGTGAGGAAAGCGCTTCCCTGGGCTGCTTTGTCGTCATTGGCAGTACGGAGCTGAACCGCTCCTTCCAGATATTCCGGGATCTGCGTCACCGTATAATTCCTGTCTGTATAAGTGGTGTCACCGGCATGGAAGAGTTTCAGATCATACAGGCTCTTGTTGATGTTGCTGATGATGACGCCCTTCTGGAGCATATACCTGACGGGAGTGGCCTGCGGCATGGCATTGGGCTGAGTGGCCATGTCTTTGATATTTGCCACTCGGATAGCATAGGATTTGCCTGAACTGTGCGCCGACGTTGTCAGATGCACTCTGACAGAAGCACTGTCCAGTTTGACAGTTTGGACTGTAATACTGTCTGAAATGAAATAGTTGTTCTTGTTCTCTGCAGTCAGCTTATCCACAGGTTCCGTAAAAACGATGTCCACTTTGGTCGCAGAGAGAACATCAACCCTGGCAATCTGGGGTGGTGTGTTGTCCGCAGCTCCGCCTGAGGTCATCATCGAATAACTCATCCAGGTGTTCGGAGAAATCGTATTGGGAATCGCAGCCCGGTCTTTTACATTCCGTACATTGATCTGATATCCTACCATCGGGAAATGATTGGTCGTTTCCAGATACACCTTGGACAAAGATGTGGCGTCCAGGGATGCATTCAAAACTTCGACATCCGGGTCGATCCTGTAATTCTCGCGTTTTTCAGCCGACATCTTTTCAAGCGGTTCATTGAAGGCCAGTTCGATCAGGTTCATTCCATGCAGTTTGACAGCCAGCAATTTGGGCGCTGATGTATCCGGAGGCATGTAGGAATACGTGTTTTGCAGAGTATGTATGGAGTTGGGTATGGGTGCCCTGTCACTGATTCCCCGAATGGTCAGGGTGTACTCAGTACGCTGCTGATGCGATGTGGTTTCCAGATGTATGGTAGTGAGGGACGCAAGCAGGGAAGCCTGTGTGATCTCTATATTGGGGGAAA
Source organism: uncultured bacterium (assembly GCA_964464265.1). GTDB lineage: Bacteria > Zhuqueibacterota > QNDG01 > QNDG01 > DSAB01 > CAYXFJ01. Next base: position 24,328 of record CAYXFJ010000003.1, on the reverse strand, counting down.
TCGTGTAATTCGCTTTATTTTCCACACTCTGGCGGTTAAGAGGCTCATCGAAGGTCAGGGCAAGGGACATGGGGGTTCTCAGCTGAACTGACACCAGAACCGGGGCCACCGTATCAGGAGGCGTATAGGAATATTCAGCCTGGTTTTGCCGTATCGGGTTCGGTAAAAAGGATCTGTCTTTTATATTTTGAACAGTAACCGTGTATTTTCCGGGATTATGGGCCTCTGTCAACAGATACACTTTTTTCAAATTGGATGCGTCCAGTACAGCATTCCGTACCTGCACACCGGGCTGGATGGTATAATTGCCGGTCTTCTGGGATTCCTCGGCATCAATGAGTTCACTGAACTCGAGTTCCAGATAGGTGTCCGTGATCAGTCTGGCTCCTGTCAGCACAGGAGAGACAGTGTCCACGGGACTCCACGTGTACCGGATCTGGCTGTAAGGTGCCATCATGTTTTTCGATGGTGAGGCATCCTGTAGTCCGTTTACGGTCAGAATATAGTCTCCGGTAGTGTGGGCTGAGGTTTCGACAACGATCTGATCATGCGAAGATCCCAGGAAAAGATTCTGGATGCGTATCCCGTTGTTGATGACATAATTGGCCGCGTTCTCAGCTGTCGATGCATCCAGCGGCTCACTGAAGTCCACGATAAGCATGCGGTCTGTCTTCAGCCATGCATTGGCCAGTGCCGGAGGTGTCTTGTCTTCTATTATATAAGAGTATTGTCCCTGGGTGTTCGGCAGTATGATGTTTCCATATCCCGATGCATCCTGGATTCCATTGATGGTGATGATGTAGCCACCCTGATTATGCGTGGATGTCTGGAGGTAGACTTTGGTGCTTGAAATGTCCAGTATTGCCCTCCCCACAGTCACGTCATTCGATATACTGTAATTAGCGATATTTTCAACAGAAGAACGGCCCAGGGGCTCATCAAAGATCAGTTCCACTGTGGTTGGATTGAGCAATACGGTACTGACCAGAACCGGCGGAAGGGTATCCACGGGCGTATAGATGTAGAGGGCTGTCTGCTCAGCGGTAATCGTATTTGGGACCGTAGCCTGGTCCTTTAATCCAAGGACAGTCACTGTATAGGTTCCCTTGTCATGAGGGCTGGTCTGCAGCCAGACCTCTTTCTGGGTCTGACTCAGGGTCACGCCCTGTACCTGAATATTTTGGTCTATCGTGAATTTGGTCTTATCGATTGTGCTTGTCCTGTCCAGAGGTTCATTGAAGATCAGCTCAAGGGTCTGGTTGCCATGCATATCCGCTCTGAGCAGAAGCGGGACTTCACGGTCTTCAGATTCACAGAGATAGGAAAGTTGCGCCGGAGATGTTATCAGATTAGGCGGATCAGCCCTGTCCGTCACATTCTGCACGGTAACGGTGTATCGCGTTCCCGGCTGATGGGCCTGAGTTTTCAGGAAAACGATTTTTCGTGTGACATCGAGTGTGGACTGAAGGATTTCAAGCGCGGGCTCGATGCTGTAATTCTGTATGTCCTCCACTGAAGCCTGATCCATCGGTTCACTGAAAACAAGCTGAAGCAGCCGGATACCCTGAAGCTCCACACTTTCCAGCTTTGGAGCAATGTTATCGAACAGTGGGCATACATAGGAAACCTGGCTGCCGGCCTGAACCGCATTGGGCGCAGGAGCACGGTCCATGATCCCGCTGACAGTGATCATGTAGGATTGCCCGGGATCATGAGGATATGTCTTCAAATACACACGGTTGAATCCCTCACCGACCAGAGATGCTTCAATAATTACAACCGGAGGCGCGATCTGAAAATTGGATGCCGTCTCACCGGTGGACCGGTCAAGCGGTTCACTGAATACCAGTTCAACAAGATCGGAGCCATGCATCTCCGCCGACTGCAGGACCGGAGGTGCGACATCCGGGGGATCCCAGTCATATTCCAGGCTGGTCTCTGCTGCTATGATGTTGCCGGGCTGAGCCAGATCTTTGAGATCATTCATAATAACCCTGTAGCTGCCTGCAGGATGAGCCCCCGTCTGCAGGAGCACTATCCGTTTGGTCACATCCAGTATAGATTTGGTAATGCCCACTGCAGGCTCTATCCTGTAATTGGAAATATTCTCCGCGGTTGCCTGATCGAGCATTTCATCGAAGTATAACTGCAAGAGATTGTTACTGGTCAGCTCCACAGCAATTAAAAGCGGCGGAGTCTGATCGGGGGGCATATAGGTATAGCTCAGCTGAGCGGTACCCATTTTGATTGAAGGATTGGCATCATCCCCCACTCCCTGAACAGCAACTGTGTAGACGCCTCCCTGATGCTCTGCGGTTGTCAGTTCCACTTTTGTATTTTCAATACTCAACACAGCACTGATGATATCCACGGGAGGAACAATCCCGTAATTGGAAAGGGTTTGTGAAGAAACAGGGTCGAGTTGTTCGCTGAATTCCAGTTCCAGAGTTACAGGAGTCATGAGCCGTACAGCGATCAGGACAGGCGGATCTGTATCTTCAGCTTCCCAGCGATAGCTGATCTGAGAGTTGGGCACGATGGAATTGGGTGGATTTGCCGCATCTTTGACATTGTTGACGGTCAATGCATACGCACCGGCCGGATGATTCGCTGTGGTCAGATATACTTTCTTGAAATCCCCGTCAATCGCCGAATTGGTGATCTGTATGGAGGGAGTGATCGTATAATTCTGAATGGCAAGCGCCGATGCCTGATCAAGCACTTCGCTGAATTCCACAATAAGAAAGGCATTGCCCTGAAGCGCCACACTCCTGATGCTCGGGGGGGTTTTATCAATTATCGACCATACATAATTCACACGGGTGTCGCTCTGTATTGTATTGGGAATTGTGGCCAGGTCCCGCACATTGTTGACTGTGAGGATATAACTTCCTATTGCATGCTGTGTGGTGAAAAGATGAACCGTTTTCAGATCCGTCTGCAGGGTACTGCGCTGTACGACCATATTTTCGATCGCATAGTTGGCTGTCAGTTCAGCGGACGTTTTTTCCACAGCCTCATTGAACACAATAACAACCCGGTCTGCCTGGTCACAGGTAACTGAAACGATCTGTGGAGGTTCTTCATCTTCGACCCTGAATACTGCTTCCGTTGAATAATTGCCCTCATTACCGTTCACGTCGTACGCAGTAACAGCGAAGAAATAGGTCTGGTTGACCTGAAGACTGGTGATATCGCATTGGGTAACTTTGCCCACATCAATGATGGTACTGTAAATTCTGGATGTGTGGCCGTAATAAACCTTGTACCCTCTAAGATCCGCCTCGGTATTCGGATTCCAGTTTAGATGTACCGTGGCCCCCTTCAGCTGTATACCAATCGAAAGTCCAAAAATCAATACAGACCATGTACTCATCCTTCGGAACTTGGACTTAATGGTTCGCATAGGATTACCCTTATGATAATGAATACACTTTACCACTCGGCTCAGGAAATGCAAACCATATACCATGCCCGGTCACATACTTTCATCCTATTGATCTTTTTGGCTTTAAATATATTCTTTTATTTTAATAAATGCCTTTATCACCCCTGTTTCGGCATATCTTGCCTACCAGAGGATTGGAAGTTTTTTCCGTATCTTTTTCTATGCCTAAATCAGTGAAAAATTTGATATTTCTCCAATCGCTGAGATCTGGAAGTAAACTGTGAAACCCGCCCGGAAAGAGGATTGAAAAGAATTTGACATGACTTTAAATTTTACATATATTTCAGTCATAGATATTTCTTATAAACCTATTAAACGCCGGGAATACCTGATTCATGAAAGTGGTCCTTGCACAGCTCAATCCTCTGGTGGGTGATTTTTGCGGCAACCTCAAGAGAATTGAATCGACAATAAAAAAGGCACAGGCGTCCGAGCCCGATCTCGTTGTCTTTTCCGAGCTTTTCATTACAGGATACCCTCCCAGGGATCTGCTCGAAAGAAAGGATTTCCTCGAGGAAGCAAAAGCCAGTGAAGAAACCCTGTGTAAAATATCCAGAGAAGCGGGAAGTGTTGGTATCATTACAGGAACTATCGAACCTTCCGGTTCACAGGTCGGAAAAGGGATTTTTAACTCCGCACTTCTTTTAAGTAAAGGGAAGGTGCTTTTCAGACAGCGCAAGACACTTCTTCCCACATACGATGTTTTCGATGAAGCCCGCTACTTTGATTCCGCATCATCCATCGATATCTTTGCATTCCGGAGGGAAAAGCTGGGGATTACCATATGCGAGGATGCCTGGAATGACCCTGAGCTTTACAGCAGACCGGTTTATTCGCAGAATCCTGTCAGAACCCTGTATGAAAAAGGAGCCACGCTTTTCATCAATATCAGCGCCTCTCCATTCAGCATCGGCAAGGACAGTATACGTCATTCACTCATTTCAAATCATGTAAAACGGTATCACAGGCCATTTGTGCTGGTCAATCAGGTGGGCGGGAACGATGATCTCATCTTCGACGGCAACAGCATGGTTTTCAATGGCTCCGGCGCAATTCTTGCGCATCTTGAGCCATTCGCTGAACAGGTGAAGGCTGTAGCCCTGTCACCGGAGACTCCTGTGCTCGATTTTTCACCTCAGGATCCGATCGAATCCGTGTACAGAGCGCTCGTTCTTGGAATTCAGGATTACATGGCAAAATGCGGTTTTAAGAAGGCCGTTTTCGGGCTATCGGGCGGCATTGATTCCACCCTGACCTGCTGTCTTGCCTGCGATGCTCTGGGTTCTGATAAGGTGCTTGGAGTTACCATGCCTTCCATGTATTCCTCCCGGGGCAGTATCGATGATTCTGTGCTTCTCTCCCGGAATCTGAAAGCTCCTCTCAGGATCATTCCCATCACATCTATCTATGAATCCTATATCCGGTCACTCGAAGAGCAGTTCGATAACCGGCCCGAAGATGTAACGGAGGAAAATATTCAGGCCCGCATACGAGGCAATATTCTTATGGCCCTTTCCAATAAATTCGGATATCTTACCCTGGCATCAGGCAATAAAAGCGAACTTTCGGTGGGATACTGCACTTTGTACGGAGATATGAGCGGCGGGCTGAGCGTTCTCGCAGATGTCCCTAAAACCATGGTGTACCGCCTGGCACGGTACAGGAACTCCCTTTCTCCTGTGATACCTGAGAGCATATTCAAAAAACCACCTTCTGCAGAACTGAGGCCGGGGCAGAAAGACCAGGATACTCTTCCTCCCTATGACATTCTGGACGAAATCATCTCTTTGTATCTGGATCAGGGATTTTCCGAACGTGACATACTATCCAGAGGCCTGCACCCTGAAACCGTGCGCCGGGTTATCAGCAGTATCGACAGGAGCGAATACAAACGCAGGCAGTCTGCACCGGGTCTGAAAGTGACATCAAAAGCATTCGGCATGGGAAGACGCATGCCCATCGCCAGAAAATATTCCTGAGAAATTTCCCCGTCATAGAAGAAATGCATGGCAGGATGATCTGCGGAGCCGGAATTCCGGATCGTCTGGATTTGCCTTTAAGGCCTTTGGTAGGCTTTCATCACTCAGTCCAGCAGGTCTTTTGAAGGATCATTCCCCTTCCTTTCCGAAAATATCACGGGATTGGCATAACAGTATACGCATCCGCCGGGACAAGGGTAGTACCAGCCTATATCCCAGCTTTCCGTACAGGTGCATTCCTCCCTCTGACCTTTAGCCTTTCGGCAGGAGGCTGCCACGCTTCCGGGATGGAGACGGGACAGGCGTGTACCGTCGATGCAGCCTGCATGAGTGAAACCTTTTGTGCAGCATCCCAGAAGTTCGATGCCTTTGTTTGCGGCCTCTTTTTTCATCCAGTCTTTCTCTTCCGCACTTTGTTCTGCGGTAAGGTCGATCGCCTCTATCCCGTAATGAGCAAGCCTCCTCTTTACCTTGGGATAGGCCTGCATCTGGCTCACAATCATATGCCTGATGCCTGATCCGGCTGCTGCACGGACAATCTCCTGGAAATGAGCGAGATTTGAATATGTTCTTCCCCCTGGCAACCGCAGATGCACGACCGGATCGAACCTCAGGGCAATACGTTCGGGGTTAACCAGAAGCGCAACAATTTCCGGTAAAAGAGCAATTACCGATTTTGCATGAGGTATGCCCGGTTCCAGACAGGACGATCCCATACCTGTCACTGTAAGATGAAGAAAACAGGTGTAGAGTTTTAATGTGCTCCGCAATTCCTCATGTGTGACAAGATTACCCGGACTTTTACTCCACAGGACGAGTGTATGCGTACGCTCCGGCGGACACCGCCTCTTCAGGAGACCGATCAGCCTGTCCGTGTGGAAACCGACCATTTCTACACGCCTGCTGGCGGAGATCACCTTACAGGACATCCCTTACCACCCGGAGAACCTCTTCCACGGTAACAGCTTTCATACAGGCCATATCACTGCACAGATCCTTATGACAATGGCTGCAGCTGATCTCTTTGTGAACCACTCGGTGTCCCTTTTCAGCGGAATAAGGGAACCAGATTTCCGGCTCACCCGGGCCAAAAATGCCTACAGTTTTCGTCCCTACAGCAGGGGCGATATGCATGGGACCGCAATCGTTGGAAACAAAGACACGGCAGATTGATAATACGGAGGCAAGTTCGCGGAGAGACAGGATGTCCGGCATTTTCAGAGGGATCCTTGAATGATCTATAACTTCCTGGACCGCCTGCCTGTCACCCGGACCCATCGTGAGGATCACCTGTGCGCCCTCATCATGAAGGTGTTCTGCAAGACGGGCGAACCGGTCAGGCAGCCAGCGCTTGGCCGGCCATGAGGCTCCGGAATGTATCCCTATAACAGGTGAGGCTCCGCTGTACCCCAGCCGGTTCAGATAATCATGGGCCCACAGAACTTCCTCATCCTTGAGATATATCCTGGGTTGTGCCGGTTCCCGATGGATACCCAGCGGGAGGAGATATTGCATGTGGAAGGCAACAGCCGATTTTGGCCTGGTGTCATCGGTTATCCGGTGCGTGTAAAGGATTCGGCGGCCGCGGAAATCACCTCCGATACGCATGGATGCCCCTGAAAGCGCGTTGAGGATAGCGGATCTCGGATTTCCCAGAAGGTCAATTGCCACATCGAACGGACCCCGGACAATTTCCCGTATCAGAGGTATCTGACGGACCAGCTTCCTTTCAAAACCGAGCACACGACTCACCATGGGGTGATGTTCGATCAGCGTATGAAAAGGCGCTTCTGCAAGATAGGTGATGACTGCATCCGGACAGGCTTCCATTACAGCCTGAATCACGGGTGTGGTTAAAATGACATCCCCCATGAACCGGAGACGGGATATCAGAAAAGTTTTCATAAGGCTATCCGGACCTCATTCTCAGGATTGTGCTCTTCGGACGATCCAGAATAACCTATAGAAAAAATCACAAAGAATCAAGTACGGAATATGAAATGCCCCCGGCCGGAGGACCGGGGGCATGAATTGCTCAAAGGATTTTTCCGGAAAGACCAGGGCTCCCTCTTTGTTCCCGGATGCCCGGGATTTCACCGGCAGAGGAAAATGTTATATCCAGTTAATCTCTTTTACGCTGATCTCTTTTACTTCTCTCAGCTTTTTTCCCATATCCTTGATTCTGCGGGATGTTTCCTCTGCATTTTTCCTGGCATCATTTACCCGGGATTGTATTTCCTTTTCCATCTTGAGCTGGGTCTTTTCATCAATGTGGTCTAACGGAGCCATATAAAAATTCTCAAACTTTCCATCTTCAAAATCGGGGAGATGGTAATGAAAATCAAGGTTTCTCGTTTCATCCAGCGTAACCTTCATTTTCTGCTGAATCCGTTGCCTGTAGAGAGTGATCTCAACTTCACCGCCTTCCTCGAAATCAGAAAGAATGGCACGGATATCCTCAGGTGTTCCCACCTCTTCACCATCGATCTGAACGATCACATCCCCCGCTTTCACCCCCGCTTCTTCAGCGGGAGTATCCTCTGATACTTCCAGAACGAGTACTCCCTCATCTTCTTTAGTCCCGAAATACGGGGCGAGATCTGCATTCATTTCCTGAAGCTTAACCCCCAGATACGGGCCGGCCCCGAAACCCAGAAAATTGGCTCGTGAACCGGTCATCCATACGGCTCTGTTTCGGTATTTTCCAACAGCTGCAGGGAGTTCCATTTTTTCCTTGTCCCTCAGCAGGGTGACCTTCACCTCACTTTTTGGTTCAGTATCGCGTACAGCATCCACGAGATTCTGAGGCGTGCGTATCTTTTTACCATCGAAAAACTGGATAATGTCCTCCTCCTCTATCCCTGCCTTTTCGGCGGGGCTGTTCTTCACCACATCAGTGACAACAACACCAAAGGAAATCCCCATTTCCTTCTTTTCCTGATGGGAAAGCCTTTCCACGGATACTCCAAGATAACCCATGGAGCGCCTCTCAGCGGCCATGAGCGATGCTGCCATTCCGATCATAACCCATAAAAACAGAAAAGAGATTGCTCTCCGCCTGCACGGTGTGTGTGAATTCGGTTTCATAGATGCCTCCGTTCTTATCCTGTGTATATTGAAATGCTTTTTAGGTCTATTGTTATGACGGATAAAACGGAGAAAAAGTTTTAAAGGAATAAATAAAAGAGGTAATCACCTGCCTGTAGAACCGAATCCACCCTCTCGACTGCTTGCATCCAGTTCGCTTACACAATGCAGAACTGCCTTTTCGACTTTCACAAAAACGAGCTGTGCGACCCGGTCACCCCTTTTTACCGCGAAAGACTTTTTACCGAAATTGATTAGGATAATGCCGACCTCTCCGCGGTAATCTGAATCGATCGTCCCGGGTGCATTTACAATGCCGATCCCGTCCTTAAGCGCCAGACCGCTTCTCGGCCTGACCTGTGCCTCGTATCCTTCAGGTATGGAAATATGGATACCTGTGGGAATCAGTTTTATCTCACCGGGTTCAAGGAAGACTTTTGCCTCAACAGCTGCGAGAAGATCCATGCCGGAAGCCCCCTTGCTCTGATAACGCGGCAGGGGGATATCTTCAGTTCCCTGTGCTTTCCTGATTTTTACATGAACGGCCTTCATACATAGCCCTCTTTAGCGGACTTCATTTTGCTGAAGAAAAAAGGAAATGAGGATAATACAAAATACGGACAGGGATCGCACGGATTTACTGTGAATACTGTCATGCATGGATCACAGCGGAACAGACTGACTCTTGTGCATTCAAGAACTCATTCCCGTTCGATCTGCCCGTCTTCTCCCATACTGACCAGTTTCTGTATCAGTTTCTCCTGTCTGGCTGTCAGCGATCTGGCCTGCCTGTAATCGGATGACTTCAGCGCCCTGGCGATCAAAGCATCCAGCTCGCTGACCTGCCTCTTCATCTCCTCCGCAGGTGATGTACCGAAAAGCTCACCCTGGTGGGTTTTCCGAATCCTTTTCATGCTTTGTTCTTTCCGGTTCTTTTTTCCTGTTTCCTGTCTTTCATCACTTTCACTCTATCCATGATCTGAGGAACCAGCTCAAAGAGCCTGTCCAGACCTGCATCGCCTTTCTTTAATGTGACCAGATCCACATGATCTCCCTTGACCACGAAGAAGGCAATGGGTTCAATGGTCGCGCCTCCGCCGGTGGCCTCTCCTTTCCCCTCTTTTGTGTCTCTGACACCTCCACCCACCGCAAAACCCATCGATATTCTGGCTACAGGGATCAGGGTGACTTCCCCGATTTCCATGGGTTTGCCGACGATACTTTCAGTTCTGGTTATGCTTTTCACTTCCGCGAGTACGGTTTTTACCAATTCTTCAATGACCATAGGATTCTCCTTATAAAGTTATTCTTCAGCCTTTGAGATAGGCGGTTGCCAGACTCAATATGGAGGCTGAAATATGCCACAAAAACCGGATCATAAAAAATTCGAGCGCCAGAGAGAGGTTACCCTGGAATTTTCTCTCATGAAAAACAGGAGTGATATTCAGAGAAATCCGTTCGTTTAAAAACGGTTTGAATGCGAGTACAGCTCCCTCGAGCTGACCCGTAGTCGAAGGATCCCCCGTGCCAATGACGCCATTCACTTCCACAGAGACAATACGGACAGCCCGGCAGCAACGCATGACACATCCAGGTAACCGGCGTACAGTTTTCAGCAGTTTGCTCTTTTTTAAATGCCTTTTCCACTTCCTCTCCGGCTTCCCTGCTGTTGAAGAACCTTCAGGCAATTTCTTTTTGCGGATACAATTTTTATGAATTACAGTCCTGCTGAAAAGGCATAATGTCCACATACTGCCCTTGCTGCCCCTTTGAAGAATAAAACTGAACAGGGATCCGGCTGAATTTAGTTTCAGTACTGCTGTCCTTTCCACATCCGAAAAATCAAGGATTATCTCGATTCTGTACAAACCCAGCAGGATATAGAAAAGACATACACAGAACAGACCGATCATTAGAGGTATTATAAGGGTCATAACAATCGCAATTATATTCTTGACAAAATATTTATCATTTTGTATATTTTAAGACTTTAACATTTCATAAAATGAGGTATTCATGGCACAACATCAATCAGCCATCAAAGCCGCGCGTCAAAACGAGCGGAGACGTGAACGCAACCGTAAAAAACGTTCCCGGATGAAATCCGCCATTAAAAAAGTGCTGACTGCACCGGATCCGGAGACTGCAAAAGTCGAACTCAACAATACGATTTCCATTCTTGACCATATGGCGGTCTCCGGGCAAATTCACAAAAATAAAGCGGCCAATCTTAAATCCAAACTTACCAAACGCGTGAACAAAACAAAATAGTCACTTCTATTCTCTTTGTCAATTGAAACCGGGAATGTTTCGATATGCCGGTAATTCCCCCTAAATCCGGCAGAATCGAACGATCTCGGTTTCTTTTTTTATCTCCTCTGATAGTTCGGTGATTCTTTCGTTATCGCCACATCATGAGGATGGCTTTCGATGATCCCCGCTTGTGTAATCCGTACAAAACGCGTCTTTTCTCTGAACTCCTCCAGAGTTTTAACACCGCAGTATCCCATGGAAGACCGGACACCTCCTACCAGCTGATAAACCACATCCGAAAGCCGGCCTTTGTAAGCGACTCTTCCTTCTATACCTTCCGGCACCAGCTTCTCGTCCTCCAGTGAATCCTGAAAGTAACGGTCCGCGCTTCCCTGGGCCATGGCCCCCATGGAGCCCATACCGCGGTAAACCTTGTAACTCCTTCCTTCCAGAAGCACCATCTCACCGGGGCTCTCTTCGACGCCTGCCAGAAGCGATCCGAGCATAACCGTATCCGCCCCGGCTGCCAGGGCTTTGGCAATATCCCCTGAATACCTCACACCCCCGTCTGAGATCAGCGGGACCTCGTTTTTTCTGCATACAGGAGCACAGATCATGACCGCTGTGATCTGTGGCACACCCACTCCGGCTACAACGCGGGTCGTGCAGATGGATCCGGGTCCGATTCCCACCTTGATTGCATCCGCTCCCGCATCGATAAGTGCCTGTGTCCCATCTGCTGTGGCCACGTTACCCGCAATAATTTCCAGTTCCGGATAGGATTTTTTTAACAGCTTCACCATCTCTATCACACCTTCCGAATGGCCGTGAGCTGTATCCACACAGACCACATCCATCCCCGCTTTGAGTAAATTTTCTACACGCTCGATGGTTCCTTTGGATATTCCAACTGCTGCGCCGGCAAGCAGCCTGCCAGTCTGGTCCTTGGCAGCACTGGGGAATGCCAGCCGCTTCTGTATATCCTTAACGGTGATGAGTCCTTTCAGCCTGCCCTTCTGGTCTACAATGGGTAATTTTTCTATTCTGTACTTCTGCAGTATCTTCTCCGCTTCCTGCATTGTGGTTCCCAGCGGAGCGGTTATGAGATTTTCCTTGGTCATCACATTTCTGATGGGTTGATCCAGATTTGTCTCGAACCTGAGATCACGGTTTGTCAGGATCCCGACCAGTTTTTCACCCTGTACGATGGGTATACCGGAAAAGCGGTACTGATGCATGATCTGGAGTGCATCCTTAACTTTGCGGTCAGGGGGAAGAGAAATCGGATTGGATATCATCCCGCTCTCCGACCGTTTCACTTTGTCAACCTCGGCAGCCTGTTTATCAGCCGAGAGATTCTTGTGAATGATGCCCAGTCCGCCCTCCCTGGCGATAGCAATGGCAAGCCGGGATTCCGTGACCGTATCCATTGCCGCAGATACGATGGGTATATTCAGTGATATCTTCTTCGTGAGTTTGGTGCGAAGATTCACCTGCCTCGGAAGCACATCCGATTTTGCAGGGATCAACAGGACATCATCAAATGTCAGTCCTTCCATAACGATCTTTTCATCCATGGCTTTCATCCTATGCTATTTTGTTGTCTTTCAATATCCGTTCCCAGAGCCCTGAACCGATCCATTCCGCCGCTTTCTCAATATCCGGTGCAATAACACGATCCTTCTCCAGCCGGGGGATCACTTTTCTGAAGGCCCCGAGAATGGCCAAAAGCGAAGGGGAAGGTTTCAAAGGACTTCTGTATTCAATCCCCTGGGCTGCACACAGCATCTCTATGGCAAGAATGTTCCTGGTATTCTCGATAATTCTCAAACTCTTGTTAGCAGAGCTCATGCCCATACTCACATAATCTTCCTGATTGGCAGAGGTCGGTATGGAGTCCACAGAAGCCGGGTGGGCATATATCTTATTTTCCGAAACCAGTGAGGCAGCCGTAATCTGGGCGATCATAAACCCTGAATGGATTCCCTGTTTCCTGGCAAGAAAACCGGGTAATCCGCTGGCAACTGCATCCATCATGTGGGCGATCCGTCTTTCAGACATGGCGCCAAGACTGGATACAGCAATTCCCAGGACATCGAGAGCTATGGCAAGCGGTTCGCCGTGGAAATTGCCGCCTGAGACCACTTCATTCTCCTCAAAAAACAGGAGGGGATTGTCCGTCACTCCATTGATTTCGTTCTCCAGAACAGATCTCACATAAGCCACTGCATCCCGTCCGGCCCCATGCACCTGGGGCATACAGCGCTGCGAATAGGCCTCCTGAATCCTTTTCACGGGTCTCTGTTCGAGTATTTCACTCCCCTTAAGCAGATTCCTGAGATTGGCAGCCACGATGATCTGCCCTTTTTGACCCCTGGCTTTCTGTATCCTTGCATCAAAAGGTGCTGCGCTTCCTGACAGCGCTTCAACGGTCATGGCTCCGGCGACATCAGCGAAACGGAAAAGGTTGAGAGCTCCGGTCAGAGCCTCTAGTCCCACAGCTGTCATAGCCTGAGTGCCGTTCAAAAGGGACAGGCCTTCTTTGGCCTGCAGGTCGAGCAGAGGGATTCCCGCTCTCTTCATGATACTCCTGCCTGTTCCTGCCCTTCCCCTGTAAAAAGCCTTCCCTTTGCCGATAAGAACGAGCACCATATGCGCGAGCGGAGCAAGATCACCTGAAGCGCCGACCGAACCCTGTGAGGGGATGAGGGGGTGAACCTGTGCATTCAGCATGTCCCTCAGGGTATTGACCACTTCGATCCTCACACCCGGAAGACCTGTGACAAGCGTATTGATCTTGAGAAGCATGATCATCCTGACCACAGTTTCCGGCAGAAGCGGTCCCACTCCCGCTGCATGCGAGAGCACCAGATTCTTCTGCAATTCGTTGATTTCCGATCCCGGTATGGTGATCTCTGCAAAACGCCCGAATCCTGTATTTACACCGTACATAATGCGGCCATCCGCTACAAGCTTTTCCAGTATTTTCCGGGACTGTTTCACATGACTGACCGCATGATCCGCCACCTTTACTTTTCTACCATAGCATGCAACGGAAAGAATATCATCGATAGTCAGCGATTTTCCATCAATAATCAGAGGAGTATTCATTTATTTGTCTCGCGTTCATGCATTGAACCATTCCTCAAGCAGGTGCATCAGCATGGTTTCATCCTCACAAATCCTGGCCCTGACCGGTAAGGAATCCAGAAAAAGCGCCCCGTAGCTGGACTTGACCACACGGTTGTCCAGTATGAGGACCACTCCCCTGTCCTCGCCTGTCCTGATGAGCCGGCCGAAACCCTGACGGAACCGCACCACAGCCTCAGGAACCGCATAATTCAAAAATCCATTTCCGGTTTCCAGCTGTACCTGTTCCATTCGCGCCTCTACCAGAGGTTCTGACGGCACATCAAAGGGTATTTTGGTGATGACCAGAGTCTCCAGGGCTTCTCCAGGCACATCCACACCCTCCCAGAAGCTCGAAGTGCCGAGTAGCACGGATTTTCCGTGCTCCTGAAATGTCTTCAGGAGAGCGGTACGCGCTCCGTACCCCCGCTGTGCCAGTAGCAGGACACCCCTCTCCTCGAGGACAGGAAGAAGCTTCTGATAGACTTCATCAAGCATCTGATAGGAGGTAAAGAGCACCAGCGTTCCCCTCTCATGCACCCGGAGTATCCTTTCCAGAATACCGGACACATCGGATGTAAAGATCCCTTCCTTTGGGCTGGCCAGAAATGTAGGTACGATCAGAAGGGCCTGTTCCTCGAAATTGAAAGGGGAACCAAATACCTTTTTCACGACGCGATCCGGGGGCAGACGGTCCAGACCCAGTCTGTGCAGAATATAGTCAAACTCCCCTCCCACCGTCATCGTGGCAGAGGTCAGGAGACATCTTTCCAGGCGGGGATACAGCATATCCGAGAGAAGTGTGGCAATATCCAGCGGTGCTGTATAGAGGTTTACCTGGGATTCATTCATATAGAAATCCACCTCGTACCAGACGATCTGGCCGGAGTAATCTCCCCTGCCGAAATAAGCGGTAAGCTCCCTCAACGCTTTGAATTGTTGCAGCAGGGATTCTATCTCCTGCATCCAGTCATTTTCCTGAACCTCCGTACTGGTTTTTTCCATAAGGAGGGATGATAATTCGATAAGACCCTGTTCAAGCGTATCGAGAAAATCAGTGATCTCGGTGATTTCGGCGCCCGCATCCCTCATGAGCGCATCCCCGGTTTTCATCCTGACCTTTTGAATACCCCTTACCCTGCCTCCTGTAATGACACGAGTTCCCATCCCCTGAAACAGACGGACAGCAGCCTGCCACAGAGACCGGGAATCCTGAATCAGTTTTTCCTGCAGTTCCCGCGCTTCCTTATTCCCGGGATGTTTGATAAAAAGATCATGTGATTTACCAAGCATGATCAGAAGACCCACCTCTTTTGGCTCAGGCCAGTAAAGACGCTGTATCAGATCCCTGAACTTCCAGATGCTCAGGCTCTGCCCCAGGCAGGATGTGGCCACCTTTTCGATCTGATGGGCTTCGTCGATGACAATCGTATCGTAATCCCCCAGTACCGTGTATCCTGAGGCAATATCCGAAAAGACAAGGGAATGATTGACCACGAGTATATTGGCTGACCTGGCGGCGCGCCGGACCTTCTGAAAATAGCACTCCGCTGCGAACACGCACTGGCTTCCCTGACATCTGGCACTGTCAGAATTGAGCTGGTACCAGAGCACACTGTTCTTACCGGCCTGAAATCCCGCATTTTCCTCTATATCACCGGTTCTGGTCTCGTCAGCCCAGACCACGAGAGGCAGAAGCCGTCTGATCTGGTCCGCGAAAAGAGTATCCTGAAATAAAGCGATCATCTGCTGCCATCTGTACAGGCAGAGATAGTTTGCCCTGCCCTTCAGAAGAACGGACAGGAAAGGTTCTGATGCATTTTCCAGCAGGAGAGGCAGCTCCTTCCGGAACAGCTGATCCTGAAGTGTTTTGGTGTTAGTGGAAACCAGAACCCGGCATTGGGGATTCCGGGTGATCCATTCTTTCACAGCGACAAGGTAGGCCAGAGATTTTCCGACGCCGGTCCCTGCTTCCGCAACGAGAAAAGATTCCTGGTTCAGGGCTCTGGCAAAATGAAAAGCCATTTCCATTTGAGGCTTTCTGACTTCATACTGCGGTATGGCGCATGACAGCAGGCCTCCGGCCTCGAATTGACCTCTGACCCTTTCTAAATCGACAGGGAGTATTTCAGGCTCTCCGGTTACGGGGAGCGGGCTTCCGAGGAGGTTATTTCCGGCACTCCTTTTTCCCGTATCCTTCCTGCTGTGATGCTTTTTCTGCCCCCGCCTGCTGTGCCGGCCAGTAAAGGCTTGGACGTTTTGCACGTATACACTGAGGGCATCCGTGTAAGGCGAGAGCAGACGGTTCAGCCAGTCAAGCGCCCTTACACTCAGGCCCAGAGATTCAGGAATCAGGCTGAGAAAAAGATGCGCTGTGGCTTCTGCATCCGCAAGGGCACGGTGTTCCGGCATGGAAGGAAGCTTCAGCTCTTCGGCGAGTGTATTCAGACGGTGATTGGGCAGATCGTACAGGAGGATTCTGGAGAGCTCCAGTGTATCCAGTATTCTGTCATCAGAAAATGCCATCCGATGAGCAGATGCCCTGCATGCATTTTTTAAGAAGGTAATGTCGAATACTGCATTGTGAGCGACGATCCAGTACTTCCCTGTCCAACGGATGATGTCGTCAATTTTTTCTTCAATATGAGGCTGGTTCTGGCAATCTTCAGGACGGATACCGGTCAACTGGGTGATGAACGGGCTGATGGGCTGATGCGGGCTGAACAGCTGCTGGAACCTGTCAACGATATCTCCTCCCTCCACACGCACTATCCCTATTTCAATTATCTCGTCCTTCTCCGGGTCAAGCCCCGTGGTTTCAATATCGAGAGCCACAAAGGACCCGAGGGAGAGTGCCTCCAGCGTACCACGGCTCAGTTTCATATTAAATTTAATAATAAACAAATTTATGGAAATAAGCAATGTTTTTTATTCTATGGACGCCTCTGACTCACATTTCTTTTGATAAAATTTGACCTGTCATCCGCTAATTGCGTTTATTTCGCTGCTTGATCAAAATCATCCCTGAACCCGGCAGGAGAACAGTCCTGCCGGACAATCCGGTTTTCAAAATACGTATCCCGGCTGTCTCTGCATCCGCCAGAACGTTCCATTTCCCGGAAGGCAAATCGAATTCAGCCTGGTTCTCAGGGTGGCTGTTCATGAGAACCGCAAGCGTTTCCCCTTCTCCTTTTACCGTGTATCCGAGGGCAAATTCATGATTGCCGGAAAGAAATTTCAGGATTTTCCCTTTTTCTCTCCGCAGCTGAGGAAAATATTTTCGAATATCGATGAGTCCCCTGTAGTAGTCCACGAGAGCCGCGTTGCATATCTTATGATCATAGTTGATCCAGTTGGTTTCATCATCCTTGTTATAACTGTTATGATCTATGACCCCGGCCTTATTATCCGGCACAGCGGCCGGCGCGATAACCTTGCTTCTGCCGAAGCACTGTCCGGCATGGATCATGACCGGCCCGCAGCTTGTCAGAAGGAAAAGGGCTCCGAGCCTGTGGACCCTGAGCTGTCTTTCTGAAAGCAATGCATGGGTATCCCTGTTTTCGATTTTCTGATCCTCTTTTATGTCCCCGAGGCCGATGCGTATAAAATCCCCCAGCGTATAATCGTCGTGGCATTCGAGATAGTTCACTGAATGCGCTGCCCTGAGAAAAGGGCCCCCCTGCTTTTTCAGCGTTCCGCGTACAGCCCTTTTCATGGTCTCCGGATTGTTCTGCCCCTGCCATTTCCCGAAGATAAAACCCAGCCCGTCGTTTGGATTCTGACCCTTGACCCCGTTACGGAATATATCGTTCCATGCACCCCATCCCCTCTTGGAAAAACATTCAAGGTCGTACTGACCCCCGCCCCAGGGTTCCGCTATAAGAATCATATCCGGATTGATCTTTCTCGATTCCCTGGTGATGGCATCCAGGGTTTCCCCGTCCAGCATGGTGGCGAGATCGAAACGAAAACCATCGATGTGATAATTCTTCATCCAGAAAAGGATGCTATCCACGATCAGGCGCCTCGCCATGGGCCTTTCTGTTTTTAAATCGTTTCCGCAATGGCTCAGATTCATCAGGTCCTGATCATCATCGAGCCTGAAATAGTATTTCTTGTCGGTCAGCTTCAGCGGATTCAGGTCATAGTGAGAGACATGGTTGTACACTACATCGAGGATCACCGCAATTCCCGCTTTATGAAAGGCTTTGACCATCTCTTTGAATTCCGTAACCGCTTTACCGTCCGCGCCGTTGATCGCGCCGCGCTGCATGGTTCCGCCTGTGGCATAATAGGATTCGGGAGCGAAATAGCAGGAGGTCATATATCCCCAGTGATTCCTCTCATAGGGATTCCAGGTGTTGTAATCAGGCATATCCCTGTTTTTATAATCGATCTCGATATTGCCGAATTCGAAAGCGGGAAGCAATTCCACTGCATTGATCCCCAGGGAGCGTATATAATTGATACCGCTGTTTTTTCCTTCCATCAGTCCTGGATAAGTTCCCCTCATCTCCGGTGAAACTCCTGAACCGGAATGAGCGGTCATGTCCCTGACATGCATTTCATATATGATGAGATCCTCCATTTTCGGGCATAACCCCGTATCCCCTTCCCAGTCGAAAGCCGAATGATCGACGATCAGGCTGCGGGCAGGATGAAGATAGTGATTTTGAGTGGCTAAAGCATTCGCATAGGGATCCGCAATGACAGCGGAGCTATCGAAAAATTCAGTGTCATCCTCCGGACCCTGTACACGGAAGCCGTAATAATGATCCTTCAATGACAATGGAAGAAAGGCTTCCCAGACACCATCGTTATCCCTCTTCATCCCCAGTTCCTGATCCTCTTTAAAAACCTCTCTTGAGATGACCAGTACGACCCGTATCGCCCGGGGGGCAAAAAGCCTGAAAACGAGGTGCCCGTTCTCTTCTGTGCATCCGAGCGGTTTTTCCGAATAGAATTCATCCAGTACTTCATCCGGTTGGAGGGCTCTCTTTCCCGCACCGCGCACGCTGACCGTATAATTACGGGTAATATCAAAAGGAGACGTTTTTAAAATGAGCCTGTTCCCGTCCGCCTTTATGCCGGCGACCTTCACACCGCCGCCTATTTTAATGTCTTCCCTGTTCAGCGGACAAACACCGTCAAAAACAATTTCAACCTTATCTATAGCCTGGATTTTTGCCGACTGTATTGCGAATTCTGCCATGATTACCTTTCATTTCGTCGGGTGATGGAATAGTTATATTATTTTATTACAGTATGTTACATAATCCATATTCTGTGTTTTTTCTTTGAATTGTCCAGCCGCATCTCCGGGCAATATCAACTGTGTATGAAACCTTGAGCATGCCTGACAGGTCAAATCAGCTCATTCATGGGCCTTAAAGATCAGGAACGCCACTGCCGATCCGGCCAGAGCGCCGGCGAATACATCCGTAGGAAAATGTTCACCGGCAAGAACTCTGAAAAGGGCTGTGAGAGATGCAGCTGTCATGCCTGTTATCCAGACCGGTTTTTTCCATCGGGATCCTCTCGCATCCTCCATCATCATACCCGCAATGACAGCTCCATTGAAAGCGAACGCTGCATGTCCTGAGAAAAAAGACCGGGCTGCATCAGAGGATAAATTCTTCCCGCTGCTGTATGGCATCCGGTAGGCATAAGGCCTCGGACGATGAAACAGCCCTTTGGATACATAAACCAGACCTGCTGTGATAAGGGATGATTCGAGATAAAAGAGGGCATGTTTTGAAAAGGATGCACGTACGCCGGCATCATTTAAAACCAG
>CAYXFJ010000003.1:3389-4580 GCA_964464265.1 uncultured bacterium | reverse complement strand
TATAACGGTCAAAGGAGAAGATTTTACAATCTCTGAAGAAGATGGATTCTTTTTTCAGGGAAGCACTGTCTGGCGGCTGAACTCCCCTGTACAGCTCCATCCCCGCCATAAAAAGGGTAACACCTCCTCCAAGGATCAACGCATCCTTTTTCAGATCCGTCTGAAAGGAGGATTCCCTCTCCTGGCACAGGGGTTGGGCACTTTGAAAAAACACGGCCAGAAAAATAGGGGGGATCCATCTCCTTAATTGACAATTGTGAAACATTCCGCTCCATTTTGCGTAAAAACAGTATGAATCAGGAAAGGGGGTTTCCAGATGGAATTACTGACAATAATAGGACTTGTTTGTCTGATCATCATAGGCTTCAAACTCCTGGGATGGATTCTGAAAGCGGGATTTTTCCTGATCAGTATTCCCTTTCAGATACTGGGAGCCGTGATCGTGATACTGGTCATGGTGGCACTTATCCCTCTTGGCGTGATAAGCGGTTTGCTTGCAGTTATCCTTGTACCCCTGGGATTTTTGATCCCTCTTTTACCTTTTTTTATGATCGGTTTTGGAATTTATCTTCTGGCACGTAAATAACATACTTCTCTCTCCCTCCCAAAGTAAGGCCGCGCGTTCTTCGCACGGCCTTACTTTTTTCCCCCCTGATCGAAGAGGGGTGCCCTCTTCTGCTTCACCGGCACAGGAGGGTTAAAAGCAGGATGAGCAGGAAAACCGCTTCGATAAAAATACCGACGGATACAAAACGCCATCGCGTCAGCTTCGATGGTTTCCATTCGGCATCAAACGCCATCTTCTCCGTAAAGGCTTTGTACTGCATACCCAGCTCGGGTTTCAGTACAAATACCACGAGGATCAATCCCATCAGAAGGACCAGTATGAGATAGGGAATCATTTTAACCCTCCCTTTTTGTATTTGTCCCCGAGTTAGCTCCCCTATTTTTACATACCCGGCTTTTATACATGTTCCGGCTCTTTGCCGGTCCCGGGACAGCAGAATGTTTCAATTCGTACGCCCTGTTTTAACAAGATGTACTTTTACAAGAAGCAGATTGGATTGTTTTTCGATTTCCAGAATCAGGTCTTCGACTTTGTTGTTGAAGTAATTGTATGCCACCAGCGAGGGAATCGCTATAAAGAGACCCACAACCGTGGTGATGAGTGCTTCGGATATCCCCCCGGAG
>CAYXFJ010000003.1:364-3312 GCA_964464265.1 uncultured bacterium | reverse complement strand
CCTTTCCAGCGACCGGGTCTCCAGCCTTCCCTGGTCCAGAATGGCTTCCTTGATCTCATCCCTGGACCGCCCCTTATAGACCAGTCCAATGCGGACAATATTTTGAAAAGGACCGGATTCATTCATAAGACGTTTTTCCACCATGTCCATATCTTCTTTTTTCTCGATATGCTGAATCAGACTTACCAGGTCAGGACGGATGATCCTCTTCTTCCTCAGAAAGAAAGCGCGGTCTATCACCACAGCCAGTGCAAGAATAGAGGTGAGAAAGAGAGGAACCATCATGATTCCTCCTTTCACTATATAATCCCATACTGCTGACATGATCACTCCTGTTTTAGTTATCTTGTATAGTATTCGAATCTCGCGGTCACTTCCAGAAACGGTTCCGGAAACTCTTTGGGAAGCGGGTCAAATGGAGCGGAGGCCATTATGGCAGTCTGGCTGGTCTGAATCAGTGATTTATCTCCATCATATCCCAGAACGCCGGGTCCTTCCAGACGACCGTCAGGATGTATCCGGAACCTGAGCACGTTGTTACCGCCAAATCCCAGCCGGGTAAATGCGGCAGGAGGGTAAATGTTGCGTTCTATTTTATGTTTCAGCTTGAGCATATAGGGGGCAAAATCCCAGGCATAGGTATTGAAACTGAGCCCGCCCACATCCCTGGCGCTGGAAGCCTCCTGTTTATAGCGAACAGCCGGCTGAGAAGGCGATTGTCCAAGAAGCCTCTCCCTGCTGAATCCGGAACCTTCATTCCAGGTTCTGGCTTCAGCCCAGGCTTCTCTGGTCTCTGTTTCCCGTTCCCTGGCATTTGCATTTTCACCCATCTGTGACAGCTGCGCATTACGGGTTGAAGAGGGATCAAGCGATTTGACATCTATATCCCCCTGAGAGTAGGGAAGGTCCCCTTCAGGGGGACCCTCTGCATTATCCCTTGCCCTGGAATTTTTGTCAGAGAGAAGATTCGCGCGGTCGGGAGGGAGCCCGCTCCGGTTTGCTTCAGGCGTATCCACGATTTCGAAAGCCATGCGTCTCTCGTTTTTTTGCCTTTCCTCTGCACTGGGCGACGGAAATAATTGGAGAGGGCTCCCATGTATTCCGTACAGCCAGAATAACAATACATGCAGTATCAGAGAAATCACGACCGCCCAGAAAAAACGGTGCTCTTTCATATTGTCAAGACTTAATTCCAATAGAATGCCTCACCGGAGAACGAAGCCTTTCTTTCTCGAATATCCCATCTATAAAAAAACGCCACCACCATTCACTCACTCAGGGTACCTGCCCGCGGAACCTTACGGGACGCCTATCGTACAATGCCTAGTATACACCTCGGAGTAGGAATGAAAGGATACCGTTCCTCATTCTTCCTGTCGATTCTCGTACATCTCTTGATACTCAGCCTTCTTTTTCTCACCCAGAACCGGCGAAGACCTGCGGAACAACTTGAAGTGGTGATGGATCGAGGGAAGAGCGAGGTGCCCGATGTCCCTCCGGCACGGGAGACTCTGCCTCCGGCACAGAAGCGTCCTGTCATGACAGAAGAATCCTCTGGTTCAGGTGAATCATCAGGAGAACTGAGCGAAGAGACGGTTCCCGAGAAATCCTTTTCTGCCAGCGAAGATTCCAGACAGTTACAGCTTGAAGCGGAAAAGAGAGAAACATTCATGTCAGTCAGGACCGAAGATTCAAAGAAAGACACAAGTATCAGTTTTCTCCGACGCTCCATCCGTACTCCCATAACACCCGGAACCAGCCGGCCGCGCGATCTTGCGGAAGAGGAAATGACCAGAAGAAACCAGGGGAACCGGCCTTTGATCCTTGATCCGGGTGCTCTGAACACTGACCGGAAATCCGCGAAAATCCCCTCTCCCCAATTCAATTTTATGCCCACCCTTCCCCAGATCGAGGCAATGGCCTGCCTTTATGAAAAAGGCAAATGCACGCAGGTGGACCTGTACTCCTCGCTTACAGCCGTGCCCATCACAGCGGAACAATTTGACAAAGAACTCGAAAGACTTTACCGCAAAGGATTTCTGGACAGGGAAAAGATCTCTCCTGAAAACATTTTCACCATTCAGAGTCCTTTCGGTTCCATCCCCTTTGAAATGAGCAGAAAAAATCGTTTGAATCCACTTTATCTCTACGAACCCAAAGTGGACAGGCAACAGATCATGACTTTCCTTCAGGCCCAGCTGTACCTCCTTGAACAGAAGAAAGCCTCAGATCCCGCCTCACCAGGCCTTACGGACCAGATAGCAAGCCTCAAAAGGAAGATCCTGGTTCTCCTCCCTCCGGAGGATTAGAACAACCGGGAGCGGTCAATACCGGTCACGGGACATTACCTGTCCATGCGCAGTAATTCTCAAATCCATCCTGCTTCCCGGTACCAAACATAACATCTTTCAAGCGCTTCTTTCAGCTTTACTTCCGGTTTGAAACCCAGCTCTCTTTGAGCCTTGCTGCCGTCGCATAACCAGCAGCATTCCCTGTACTCCACCATCCGGTACCTGTTGATGACCGTCTGAAAATTGAATATCCTCGCGAACGGATCGGCCAGCACGGTGAAAGCATATGCAGGCCAGACCGGAACGTGAACGGTCAGCGCTTTTTTACCCATGATCTGTGCGATCATCCTCCCCAGCTCGTCGATATCCACTTCGGGCTCGGATACAATGTAATAGACCTGCCCGACCGCATTTTTATGGGTGCCCATAATTATCAAACCTCTGACCAGATCATCGACATAGATCATACTGGCAGTGCGCTTACCCCCGCCCAGCACAGGATGTATACCCTTATTTATCCATTTAAAAAAAAGCAACACATCCGTATCCCTCGGACCGCATACAGAAGGGGCACGGACAACGGCAACAGGAATGGATGAAGAAGCGCTCATGACCGCTTTTTCTGCCTCCAGCTTGCTCTTTCCGTAAGGAGTTATC
>CAYXFJ010000003.1:0-229 GCA_964464265.1 uncultured bacterium | reverse complement strand
GAATCCAGAAGGGTGATCGTGCCTTTCGTGTTGATCTCAAAGTAATCGCTCTTCCTTGGAGATCTCGTGACTCCTGCCAGGTGATAAACGGTGTCCACTCCCTTTACCGCCTTGTCCAGCGATTTTGCATCCAGAATGTCCCCGTACAGGATTTCGACTGGAAGTCCCTCAAGCCAACCGGGACTGAGACCGGTTTTCAGGAAACAGCGCACTTTCACTCCCTGTGAAA
>CAYXFJ010000002.1:2414-32801 GCA_964464265.1 uncultured bacterium | reverse complement strand
GTCATGAACTGGGTGGCAAAAAGCGGAAAGACCCTGCTCCAGGAAGACAGGACCATGGTTTTCATGCCGGGGAAGAATGCCTATAGTATCGATTTCACAATGAAGTTGACAGCCAGGGATACTGCGGTCACTTTCCATGACACAAAGGAAGGCATGTTCGGCATCCGGCTTGCTGACTGGATGAAGGAAAAAGGCGGGACAGGCAAGTATCTGAGCTCCAATGGGGACGAAACCGAGAAGAACGTATGGGGTAAAAGGGCGGAATGGGTCACTCTGGAGGCTGAGAAGGACGGTAAGCCAGTAGGAGTCGCTGTTCTGAATCATCCAACCAGCAATAATTATCCGACTTTCTGGCACGCAAGGGCTTATGGCCTTTTCGCAGCCAATCCGCTGGGACAGTATGTATTTGAATCCTCGAGAAAGGTAGAAAATCCCACAGCGTACAATCTGAGCCTGAAACAAGGTGAAAGCGCGCTGTTCCGGTTCCGCGTCATACTCTATGAGGGGAAGAAGACAAAGGAAGAACTGGACCGGGAATTCAAGGCGTACAGTGAGTAAATATGCATAACCCGTTTAGATTACATACAAAACAGGAGGTTCTATGAAGAAGAAAGACATCTCGAGGCGTGATTTCATCGATCGCAGTACAAAGACAGCGGCCGGTCTCGCTGCGGCTGCAGTTCTGGCAGCAAAACCGGGATCCGTTCTGGGGGCCAATGACAGGATCAATATAGCGGTCATCGGTCTCAATGGCAGGGGTAAAAGTCATCTCCGTCAATGGTCTAAAATACCCAATGTGTTCGTCAAGACCATCTGTGATGTGGACGAGAATCTTTTCCCGCAGGCGGTCAAGCAGCTGACTGAATGGCAGGGAAAAGCACCTAAGACAGAAGTAGATATCCGGAAAGTCCTTGAGGATAAAGACCTTCACGCCATTTCGATTGCAACCACGGATCACTGGCATGCACTGGCCACTATATGGGGATGCCAGGCCGGAAAGCACGTGTATGTCGAAAAACCGACATCGCACAATATCTGGGAAGGCCGGAAAATGGTGGATGCGGCCAGAAGGTACAACCGCGTGGTGGCTGTGGGTATGCAGAACCGCAGCATCACCGGAGTGATCAAGGCCATGCAGTTCCTGCATGAGGGTAAGCTCGGTGACGTTTATATGGCCAAGGGGCTCTGTTTCAAACCCCGGGATACCATAGGAAAGAAACCGGATGCGCCGGTTCCTGCAGGACTGAACTGGGATCTCTGGCTGGGACCTGCACAGTGGCGTCCTTATAATCCCAATCTGGTGCATTACAACTGGCACTGGTTCTGGGATTTCGGATGCGCTGATCTGGGAAATCAGGGCCCGCATCAAATGGACATTGCCCGCTGGGGAATGAACAAAAAAACGCATCCCAAGAAGATCAAATGCGCCGGCGGATATTTCAAGTTTGATTCGGACCAGGAAACCCCCAATACCCAGTTGGCGACCTATGAATACGAAGACGGCAAGATCATACAGTTCGAGGTCCGGGGCCTGTACAGCAACAATGAAGATGGCATTACCATCGGCAATCTCTTCTATGGAACCGAGGGATGGATGCATCTCAACGGAAACGAATGGAAAACCTATATGGGCCGTAAAAATGAACCGGGACCCAGTTTTACAGGTGAGGAAGAGGCCGCTGATCCCATGAATCTGGCAGGAGGAGGGGACACCAGCCATTTCGTGAATTTCATCGATGCGGTTCGCGCGAATAACTGGATGAAACTGACCGGTGATATTCTGGACGGTCATATGTCAACAGCCCTCTGCCATCTGGGTAACATCTCATACAGGCTTGGCCGGGAGCTTTCTTTCGATTCCCATTCCGAGCGTTTCATCGGTGATGATGTTGCTAATGCATATCTGACCAGGGATTACCGTTATCCTTTCGTTGTACCGGAGAAAGTATAATTCGTAATTATACTGATGCACAGGCATAGAAAATCAAGCAGTTTTCAACAGTGATTCAATGAAGGGCGGACCGAACAGGTCCGCCCTTTTGAAAGGGAGGTTCATGTCACGGCGAATCCGGCTCTGTGTTTCTGGATTTCTGTTTCTCGTGCTCGTTTTTTCAGCTTTCAGCCAGGGTACGGGCGGTGGAAACATCCTGTTCGACCTGGATATGGCCAGATTCAAGGTGAGAGAAGGCTGGTCTCTCCTGGAGGTCTATTTTGCGATTCCCAGGGATGCCCTGGAGCATAATCTCAGGGAAAAACAGTTCGTTGCCATGTATGAGATCAGCGTCAGCCTTCTCAAGAAGGACTCTGTGGTTGCTCAGGATACCTGGAAGAGTACGGATACCGTGGATTCTCTGGAACAGGTGAAAAAGGGACACCGCATTTACAATCAGACCTCGTTTTATCTGAAAGACGGTGATTACAGACTGAGAGCGCGGGTGACGGATCTCACCAGGATGGCAGGTGGATGGTATGAACAGGATTTTTCAGTCTTACAATATTCCGATACACTGTTCGAGATCAGCGACATAGAGCTCGGTATCCAGATATTCCCCGATACTTCGAAAAACGCTTATGTCAAGAATGGATACCGTGTCATTCCCAATCCAGGAAGGATTTACGGTCCGGAGCTGCCTGTAATCTTCCACTACTGTGAAATCTATAATCTCTCTCCGGTTGTTCCGGATAAAGATCCGTTTTACACAGTTTCAGTGTACCTCAGGGACGCACAGGAAAACCGGGTGAAGGAGATGCCGCCCGTGAAAAGAAAGAGGGCAGGCACTTCTTTGCTCGAGGTGGGAAGAACCTCCATCCAGGATCTTCAATCCGGGACCTATGATTTCATGGTGGAGGCTCTTGACCATGCCAGCGGAAAAACAGCTGTAAAGAGCAAGAGATTTTCCATCTACAGGCCGGGTGATTTTGTAGCTGACAGTCAGCCGGGAAACCTTCCCCGGATGGACCATATGGAACTGTACGGTACCCTTTCTGAGGAGGAAATCGATAAGGAATTCGAGTGCTGCCGCTACATAAGCACAGCGGAGGAAAACGGTCTCTTCAGGAAGCTGGATCTGGTCGGTAAAAAACAGTTCATGGCAGACTTCTGGAGGAAGCGGGATCCCGATGCCCTGACGCCTCAGAACGAGTACAGGGATGAGTATCTGCGCAGGGTGGCCGTGGCCAACCGCGATTATACCTTTGGCCCCAGAATAGGATGGAAATCGGACAGGGGCAGGGTTTTCATCATGTACGGGGATCCCGAAGAGATAGAGAGATATCCCTCCAGTATGGACCAGAATGGCTATCAGATATGGCATTACTTCCAGATCGAGGGAGGGGTGTTTTTCATTTTTGTGGATGTTTCCAACTACGGAGACATGCGCCTTGTCCACTCCACTGCCCGTAACGAGCTTCAGGATGACAGCTGGGAGCGCTGGCTGTCTCGCTGAGTCAGCTTCCACGCATATTTCGACCTGTTTTATTTTTCTATGGCCGGATCTGGTTCATAACCCTTGAGGGTGATTTACCGTACCCTATTTTACCGGTGCCTTTTATGACTTCACGGGAACGTTTGCTCATGGCTGTCAGGCATCAGGAACCTGACCGCATTCCACTGGACCTGGCGAGCACGCAGGTCACAGGGATTTCCATCCGGGCTTACAGAGCTCTCCTGAGAGCACTTGGCCTTCCGGAGCACGAATTTTACACATGTGATGCTGTTCAGCAGATCTGTGTGCCATCCGATGAGGTTCTGGACCATCTGGGAGTGGACACAAGGGGACTCTGGCCGCGTACCAGCGCTACTGATTTCCGGGATGAGGATGACGGGGTATATCTTTCTCATATAGATGAATGGGGACTCGGGTACCGGATTCCGAAAACCGGAGGGCTCTGGTACGATCTTGTCCATCACCCCCTGGCAGATAAAACTCTCACACGATCTTTACTGGACGACTATCCCTGGCCGCGCGGAGGAGATCCTGACCGGTTCAAGGGTCTTAGAGATCATGCGCTCCGGTTCAGGAAAGCCGGGTACGGCGTTGTGCTGCGGAGCGTGTGTGCAGGTCTTTTGGAAATGGCCATACGTCTGAGAGGCATGGAGAACTGTCTCGTGGATCTCGTTCTCGATAAGACATCATCCGGTTTTTTGCTGGATAAAATTCTGGAAGTGAAGCTTGCATACTGGGAAAGGGTTCTATCCGAACTGGGCGATACAGTGGACGTTCTCGCAGAGGGGGACGATTTCGGCACTCAGGAATCCCAGCTTATCTCTCCGGATCTTTTCAGGGATCTTATCAGGCCGAGACAGGCGGAGCTTATCGCTTTCATCAAATCCAGGGCTCCCGGTGCGTTCGTTTTTTTCCACTCGTGCGGATCGGTCAGGGATTTGCTTCCCGATTTCATCGAGATGGGTATAGATATCATCAATCCCGTGCATATCCGTGCCAGGGGAATGGAACCTGCAGGTCTTAAAAAAGATTTCGGAAAGGAAATCGTTTTCTGGGGCGGGGGAGTCGATACCCAGAACACATTGCCCCGCGGCCGGCCTGAGGAGGTTCGTGAAGAGGTGAAACGCAACATCGAAGCCCTGGCCCCCGGAGGAGGATTTATTTTCAATACCGTACACAACATACAGGCGGACGTGCCCCCGGAAAATATACTGGCCATGGTGGAAACCCTTCATGCATCCGGAAAATACTGACATAAAATTCGCTTCGGTTCCTGATCAGGAAACCAGCCGCTTCCGCTGGATCATCCTCCTTTTGCTTTTCATTGCCACGACGGTCAACTATTTCAACAGAATCATCATTTCACTGCTTATACCGGAAATTCGCAGGGAAATCCCGGTCAGCGATATCACATTCGGCCATATACTGAGCACTTTTCAGATCACGTATATGTGCGGTCTGCTCGCTGCAGGCTGGATCATTGACCGGCTGGGTATAAAGAAGGGTTACATCCTGTCCATCGTGACATGGTCTGTCGCAGCCGCAGCTCATGCCCTCTGCGGCACGCCCCTGTGCTTTGCTGCGTGGAGAGGGATGCTCGGTATTACCGAGTCCGGCAATTTTCCCGCAGCCATCAAGACCGTATCCGCCTGGTTCGCCGTAAAAGACAGGTCTTTCGCGACGTCTCTTTTCAACAGCGGTTCCAGTATCGCTTCCATTATCGGGCCTCCTCTCATTGCGGGTATTTTCTTTCTTGCAGGATGGCGATGGACTTTTTTTGTGTTCGGGGCATCCGGTTTTCTTCTCGCGGTGGTATGGGCCATGGTGTTCAGGGAACCCGCCGCCAGTTCTGGCATGACGAAAGAGTCCGGCATGACCGGATGGCGTACGCTGCTCAGGCACCGGGAAACGTACGCGATCATGCTCGGCAAATTTTTTACGGACCCGGTGTGGTGGTTCTTTCTTTTCTGGATGCCGACTTATCTTTACACTGAGAGAGGATTCGATTTGAAGGATACAGCCATTGCTATCCCGCTGATCTATACCATTGCCATATTTTTGGGATTTGCGGGAGGATGGCTTCCGGGATGGCTGATACGCAGGGGATGGCCTGCGGTAAGAGCGAGAAAGACCGTGATGCTGGGATGCGCGCTTTGCCTTCCTGTATCCGCGACAGCGGTTTTCGCCGGGAACCCATGGACTGCCATTCTGCTGGTGAGCCTCGCATGCGGAGCTCATAACGGCTGGTCCGCCAATATCTTTACTCTGACAAGCGATTTTTTCCCTCAGGGTAAAGTGGGAACTGTCACCGGGCTTGGAGGATTCGCAGGAGGGCTGGGAGGGCTGCTCATAGCGACTCTGGCACCGGGATATATTGTCACGTATTTCGGGTATGTTCCGGTTTTCATCATGATGGGGCTCCTGCATCCTCTGGCATGGATTTTTCTTCATATCCTGACAAGAAGAAGGCAAATTCCTTAAAACAGGGGAACGAAAAGGATTGGATGAACGAAACCGGACCAAGACAGGACAGTAACAGGAGATGGATCTTATGACAGAAACGATAATCCGTAACTGCCATCTGTACGATGCCGGCACCTCAGATGAACGGTCCGATATTCTGGTGGAAGGAAAAACCATCCGGTCGGTGGATTCCGTGAATCCGGAGATTCCCGCCGTTCGGGTCCTGGATGCCGGAGGAAGGACCGTAATCCCCGGCCTGATCGATATTCATGTTCAGGGAGCCGGGGGCGCTGATGTGCTGGATGCCACATCCGGGGCTCTGGAGACGATTTCCTGGACTCTCGCCAGCCTGGGTACGACCGCGTTCCTGGCCACGACCCTTTACAAACCGGAGGGTGATAACAGCCATATCACCAACGTCATCGTGAACGGGACAGATCTGATGTGCGGAGCGAAACTGCTGGGGATTTACCTTGAAAGCCCTTTTGTCAGTATGGAGAAACGCGGAGGAATTCTGCCTGACTTCATCGCATCTCCTTCCAGGGAAATGTTTGATCGGATTCTCGATATGACAGGGCCCTGGCTCAGAATGATGATAGTCGCTCCGGAGCTTGAGGGAAGTCCCGAACTGATCGAGAAACTCGTTACCAGGGGAGTGGTCGCCGCTTTCGGGCATTCGAATGCCGGTTATGAACAGGCAGCCATCGGTTTTGAGACAGGTTTGAGCCATGTAACACATATGTGCAACGCCATGGCAGGCATGCATCACCGCCAGCCCGGGCCCATGCTTGCGATACTCGAGGCCGGTCATGTCAGCGCGGAATTGATATCAGACGGCCGTCACGTGCATCCTGCGGTCATGCGTATGCTCTTCCATCTCATGGGACCGGAGCGGCTCATCTGCATCAGTGACGGAGTGGCAGGAACAGGGCTGCCCAACGGCAAGTATACCTATAACGAACAACCCTATATCTCCAAGGATGGGGCTGCCTGTTATACGAACGGTACCCTGATCGGAACAACGATGGGACTGAAGGAGATCGTTGACCGTTTCATGAAACATACAAACTGCGGTTTCAGCACAGCGGTGGATATGGTCACGCGTAATCCTGCGCGGCTTCTGGGCATCAGCGACCGGAAAGGCCGGCTGGCTCCGGGAATGGATGCGGATATCGTGGTTCTGGACGAAGACGGATCCGTGTGGGCCACTCTGGTCGAAGGGAAAGTGGTGTATGAAAAAAAGGCATCCTCTTAAAGCATGGAGAAGTAAATGACAATTAAACCACATAAAATGGGAATCGGTATAGCCGGATGCGGCACCATTGCGGGTATCCATGCAATGGCCATAAAGGAGAGTGCCAGCGGGGAGCTTGTCTCCGTTTTCAGCCGGAACAAGGAAAAAGCCAGGGATCTGGGAGAGAAAAGCAATGCTTCCTGGACCACGGACTGGGATATTTTTATCAGCGATCCCAGGGTAGAACTGGTGTCTGTTTGCACACCCAGCGGAACCCATCTGGATTACGGGAGAAGGGCAGCCGAAGCCGGCAAACATGTGATCGTGGAGAAACCGATTGAAGTGACCATGGAAAGAGCCGAAACCCTCATCCGGATATGCGAAGATTGCGGCGTAAGGCTTTCTGTTATTTTTCAGAACCGATTCATTCCGGGTGTCGTGGAAATGAAAGGGCTTGTGGACAGGGGAGAGCCCGGGAAAATATTTCTGGGAGAGGCAATTGTGAAATGGTACAGAACCCAGGAGTACTACGATTCAGGTGAATGGCGTGCGACCATGGCCCTTGACGGGGGAGGCGTTCTGATCAACCAGGCCATTCATACCGTTGATCTCCTTCAGTGGATGATGGGAGATGTGCGGGTGATCTCAGGGCAAACGGGGATTTTCACGCATACCGGCATCGAAGGCGAAGACAATGCAGTCGCCGTACTCAGGTTCATGAGCGGTGCACTGGGAGTTATCATCGGATCCACCTCGATTCAACCCGCCTCCGAAAGAAGAATTGTCCTGCACGGCGAGAAGGGAACCCTGGCACTTCAGGGAAATGATTTCATTCTCGAGATACCCGGGAAAGAAACCTCCGTGAAGCAGAAAATGCCAGGAAAGAAAGTCGGGGCGGATTCTCCCCTGGCAGGTTTTTCCACAGATCCTCGCCGGCACCAGATAGAGGCAGTCGTCGATGCGATCCGGAAAGGGGAAGAGCCTCCAGTCACGGGAACGGAAGCCCTGAAAGCCCTGAAGATCGTTCTGGGGATTTATGAATCGGCAAAGAAGAACAGGCCTGTGGTTTTTGGATGACAGAGATGCATGAAATGACAGGCAGGCACGATGTGTTTCTGAGCATTCAATGCGGCCGTCAATTCCACTCCGGTACAAACCGCGATTTGAGGCTTGTCAACATCCCGTAAATTATGTATATTAAACACTGGTTCGTTGTTAAGTGATCCTGACTTGATGTATCGAGGAACAGGTGTGCAGGAGATCCCATGATCATTGAGATGAGGGCTTATGCCAGGGCGGGTTTGCTGGGGAATCCTTCCGACGGTTATTTCGGGAAGACCATTTCGATCAGTGTGCGAAATTTCGGGGCTCATGTATCTTTATTTCAAACCCCTGAACTCGTGATCGAGCACGGACCTGAGGACACGAATGTTTTCAGGAACCTTTTTGAGCTGGTGGACTCGGTCAGCCAGATGGGTTATTATGGCGGCACTCGTCTTGTCAAGGCGGCCATCAAGCGGTTTTTTCAGTACTGCAACGACCATGAGATCAGGCTCGAGAGCAAAAATTTTACGCTTCGCTATCATTCCACGATCCCCAGGCAGCTGGGTCTCGGGGGATCCAGTGCCATTATCATAGCCACCATGCGTGCACTGATGGCTTTTTACAATGTGAAAATCCCTCTGGAAATCCTTCCGAGTGTGGCCCTCTCAGCAGAGGTGGAGGAGCTCGGCATCAATGCCGGTCTTCAGGACCGTGTGATCCAGGTATATGAAGGGTGCGTGTACATGGATTTTTCTAAAAAAATCATGGAGAAAAAAGGCCACGGAAGGTACGAACGCATCGATACATCGCTTTTGCCCAGATTGTACATAGCCTACAAAACCGATCTGGTCAAAGAGTCAGGCAAGGTCCTGAACGATCTGAGAGTGAGGTGGGAAAGGGGGGATACGGAAGTCATAGAAACGCTCGGACGAATCGCAGGTCTTGCGGAAACCGGCAAAACTGTACTGGAAGCGCGGGATACCGAAAAATTAAACCAGCTGATGAATGAAAATTTCGATCTGAGATCGAGGATCATGAAAATAAGTCCCTCGAATATAGAGTTGATCCGGACTGCGAGAGGCTGCGGTGCCTCAGCCAAGTTCACAGGATCCGGAGGATCCATCATCGGTATCTATAAAGACGACCATATGCTCAACCATTTGATCCTGGAATTGAAAAAAATCAACGCACGTGTCATCAAACCCTACGTGATATAGAAAAGAGGATGTTCATGGTCAAGAAAGCTGTCATCCCTGCTGCAGGTCTCGGAACCCGGTTCCTGCCGGTAACAAAAGCCCAGCCCAAAGAAATGCTGCCCATCATCGATACCCCTGTTATCCAGTATGTTGTGCAGGAAGCCATTGATTCCGGAATCGACGATATTCTGATCATTTCCGGAAAAGGGAAAAGGGCCATCGAAGATCATTTCGACCGCAATTTCGAGCTTGAGAGCCGCCTCGAAAACAACAATGACCGCAATCTCGTCAATGAAATCAAGCGGATATCCGATATGGCCAATATTCATTTTATCCGCCAGAAGGAGCTGAATGGCCTGGGTGACGCTATATACTATGCAAGGCTCCACACAGGGGACGAGCCTTTTGCGGTCCTGCTCGGGGATACGGTTATCGATTCGGTGATACCTGTCACACAGCAGCTGATCGACATTTATGAACAGTACAATCAGACCATACTGGGAGTGGAGAAGGTCCCCGCTGACAGGGTGGACCGTTACGGGATCGTGGGTGGACGCAGGATCAGTGACAGTATCATGGATGTCAACATGCTCATTGAAAAACCGGCACCGGACAAAAGCCCCTCCAATCTGGCCATTGCAGGCAGGTACATATTGACGCCTGAGATATTCAGGTCCATAGAAAAAACTGCCAGAGGCATCAACAATGAGATCCAGCTCACGGATGCCCTGAGAATTCTTTTGAACCGCGAGAAGATTTATTCCTACACGATCGAAGGAAAACGGTACGATATCGGGAACAAGCTGGAATACCTGAAGACCACGGTTGAGTTCGGGATGAAACGTCCTGAATTCGCAGGACCGTTTACGGAATTTCTGAAGGAGATTGTGGCATCCCCTCCATCCAGAAAAAGGAAAAAAGCGGATCTGCGGAAAACAGCCAGGCCTGGCAGCCGGTCATGAAAGGTCAGGCCTCAGGTAGTGAGAGGCCCGGCGGAAGGCAGTGAGAAGCCAGGCATACGGCAGCAAGAAGCCGGCACCCGCTCATCGAATGGCAGACAGAAAAGAAGGAGTATGAAAATGCATCACCTATCCACTCACTATATGGGAATGAAACTTGAAAACCCGATCATCGTGGCGAGCTCCAGTCTTTCCGCATCCGCGGACGGTGTTAAAAAGATCGCTGATGCAGGCGCAGGTGCGGTTGTTCTGAAATCACTTTTCGAGGAACAGATCGATATGGAAACCCGGGAGCTTGAATCACAAACGGGTCCCTCCTGGCATGCGGAAGCTTTCGATTATGTCCGCAACTGGGGTATGGAGCTCGGTCCAAACACCTATCTGAAGCTCATCGAGAGTGCGAAAAAGTCCGTATCTATTCCGGTCATTGCCAGCCTCAACTGCGTTTCACCCCGATGGTGGGGAGATTATGCAAAGAAATTACAGAATGCAGGGGCGGACGGGCTGGAGCTCAATATCGCCTTTATGCCCAGTGATTTGGGCAGATCTTCGGCGGATATTGAGGAACTCTACTATCATGTTGTGGATAAGGTAAGGCTTATGGTCAAAATTCCGTTTGCCGTCAAGATAGGTCCCTATTTTACTTCCCTTGCCCACGTAGCGGAAACCCTTTCGAGACACGGCGTGTCCGCTCTGGTCTTTTTCAACCGCTTCTATCAGGTGGATATCGATACGGACAGGGTGGCTCTGGCACACGGGTACAAATTCAGCCATGCAGAGGAGATCTCTCTTCCGCTTCGCTGGATCGCTCTTCTTTCTGACCGTATTCCCTGCGATCTGGCAGCCACCACAGGTGTCCATGACGGATTGGGGGCAGTCAAACTGCTTCTCGCCGGTGCAAGCGCTGTTCAGGTGTGCTCCGTACTTTATAAAAAGGGACTCGGTCAGATCAGGGTCATGCTTGATGAGATGGAATCCTGGATGAAAACACATGGATTCGAATCCGTCGAACAGTTCAAGGGAAAGCTGACAAGCAAGAAGGGTGATAAACCGGAGCTCCTGGAACGGCTGCAGTACATTAAAGCTCTTGTGGGAATTGAGTGACAGAATGGGGATCCGGTTAGAGTGCTGACTGACCTGCCATTTGGAATAACGACCGCGATTCTGACTCTGCTTTTATCAACAGCCGGTGCTGTGCTTCAGGGTTCAGTCGGATTCGGATATGGCCTTTTGGCTGCACCCGTATTGCTTCTCCTTTATCCCGGGTTCGTGCCCGGTCCGGTAGTAGGTGCAGCTTTAATACTCACGATCATGGTTTCCTACCGTGAGCGCGGGTCTGTGAAAGTGGATGAGGTCAGGTGGGTGATTTTCGGAAGGGTGAGCGGAACGGTCATGGCCGCCCTGGCTTTAGCCATGCTTCCTGTGGATACACTGACAATCATGTTCGGAATTGTTGTTCTGGCTGGCGTGGGACTGAGCCTCATCGGCTGGCATCTGCGGCACACCAGGGGGAATCTTTTTGGGATCGGTATTCTTTCTGGATTTATGGCCACCACAACAGCCATAGGAGGACCGCCTCTGGCCCTGATCTATCAGAACTATCCCGGGAAACAGCTGAGAGGCACACTCTCTGTCATTTTCCTGATCGGGACCATACTTTCCCTGGTCTCTCTATTTATTATTGGACATTTCGGTGCCGAGGAACTCAGGCTCACCCTCTTTCTCTGTCCGGGCACATTGATCGGTTTCTGGCTTTCGAATCATGTAATCCATAAACTGGATTCCAGATGGGTAAGGCCTGCGGTCCTTTTGCTCTCCGGGTTGTCCGCAGCTGGGGTGATCCTGAAGTCGGTTCTTTGAGAGGGATTATCCGTCTTTTAAATAATGGGACGTGCATCCGGCTGATGCCCGTTACGCTCCGGAATCCTGTATTCCGGGAATTAACGGTCTTCGAATGAGCGGTGCGGAAGGAAACAGATACTTAAAGTCCATAGATTGGAGAAAAAAATGCGTCTCAGTTTGATTTTTGGTTTGACCGTGCTTTTATGGGGAATTGACTGCAGTATACCGGAAACGAGAATAAAGGAATACAGAGTGCTTGTTTTCTCCCTGACGAAAGGGTACAGGCATTCATCCATCGAGGCCGGTATAAAAGCGATCCGGGAACTGGGTGACAGGAATGGTTTTGAGGTAGTATCCTCGGAAAATCCAGATATGTTCCATCCGGACACACTCTCACGGTTCAGGGTGGTGGTCTTTCTCAATACCAGCGATAACGTACTTGATAGAAGGCACCAGAAGGCTTTTAAAAGCTTCATCCGGTCAGGCGGGGGCTGGGTGGGTGTTCACGGGGCATCAGCCACAGAGTATGACTGGGAATACTACGAGGGGCTCGCGGGAACACTTTTCGAGCAGCATCCGAAGATACAAAAAGCCACCATCCAGATTGTGGACCGTATCCATCCTTCCACCGTCCACCTCCCCGCACAATGGGAACTGACGGATGAGTGGTACAACTGGAGGAAGCCCCTTCCGGATTCCATTCATGTTCTAGCCAATCTTCTTGAATCCACCTATGAAGGCGGCACAAACGGGGAATGGCATCCCATTGCCTGGTGCCATGAATATGACGGCGGACGGGCATGGTTTACAGGCATTGGCCATCCGGACACAGTTTACTCTGATCCTCTTTTTACCCGGCATCTGCTGGGCGGGATCCAGTATGCAGCGGGCAAGATCCCGAAGGTATTTCTCAATGATCCCGCGCTCATGCAACAGCTGAAATTCAGCGGAAAACTTCCCTTTAAACCAAAAGATCCTGCATCAAAGAAGCTCAT
The DNA here is from genome assembly GCA_964464265.1 of uncultured bacterium. Classification (GTDB taxonomy): domain Bacteria; phylum Zhuqueibacterota; class QNDG01; order QNDG01; family DSAB01; genus CAYXFJ01. The sequence continues at coordinate 19,622 of CAYXFJ010000002.1, read as the reverse complement.
AAAAGAAGCGGAAAAAGCCCTCAGTTCCGGTCCTTTCTCAGTGACGTACAAATCCAGCACGCCACCGAGCGGGGACAAGCACGATTATCTGAGCATGGGCCCGTACTGGTGGCCGAACCCGGATAAGCCGGATGGCCCCTATATCCGGATTGACGGAGAGACCAATCCGGAGAGAGATAAATACGACAAGCCTGCCCTTTCGGAACTGAGTTCTTCGGTGGAGACACTGGCGCTTGCCTATCACATGACCGGCAGGGAGGATTTTGCCGCTCATGCAGTGAAGCTCATCAAGGCATGGTTTCTCGATGAGGAAACCCGCATGAATCCGCATCTGGAATACGGCCAGTTCATTCCCGGCGTCACGAAAGGAAGGGCGGCCGGTATCATTGATACCCGTTCATTTTTGCCGATAGGTGAGTCAGTAAATCTTCTCGCCGGATCTGATGCAGAGAAAGAACTGGATCGAAACGCTTTGAAAAACTGGTTCTCAGAGTATCTGAACTGGATGCTCACAAGCAAAATCGGGCGGGATGAGGCGGATCAGGAAAACAATCACGGCACATGGTACGACGTGCAGACCGCGTATCTCGCTCTGTGGACAGGCAATGAAACTCTGGCCAGGGAAATAATGCAGTCCTTTGGAAACCGCCGCATCAAGAGCCATGTAGAGCCTGATGGTTCCCAGCCGCTGGAGCTCAGAAGGACGCGTTCTTTGAGCTACAGCATGATGAATCTCCGGGGATATTTCCAGGCCGCACTTCTGGGGGAGCAGCTCGGAGTGGACCTATGGCATTATGAGAGCGAAGGCAGGTCAATGGAAAAAGCACTCGATTTTCTCGTCCCCTTTGTTGCCGGAGAAAAAAAGTGGACTCATAAGCAGATCAGAGAAGAGAGTGGTATCGAGGAAGAAATGAGGGTGTTTCTGCAGCTGGCGGTGAAACGGTATCCGGATGCGGGTTATGAGGGTATGCTGAAAAAATTAAAAGAACCGGACAATGAAAGCCGTATGCATCTGCTCTATCCGGATGTATAAATCCATCTGTCCAAAGGAGGCTCTTGATCATGAACACAAGGATTTCACGCAGGACATTTATCAAAGAAACATCAGAACTCGCTCTTGTTACGGGAATGGCATTGAAGCCGAGCAGAGCAGAAAATGCACCGCAGAGCAGAGTCATCGAAGTCTATAATCCCGGGGCTGTCTCAGGGAGGCAGGTGAATAAACCTGTGGTAAGCAGCATGCTGAAACAGGGCATGGAAAGCCTGACAGGTTCTTCTGTGCCATGGAGTAAATTCATCGATAAAAATGACCGGGTGGGATTGAAGATCAACACTCTCGGGCGCCCCGTGCTGTACACGCATCATGAACTGATACAGGTTGTGATAGAAGAACTCAGGGCCATTGGCGTCAAAGATGACAACATAATCGTATGGGACCGTCACGAAGCCCAGATGGAAGCCTGCAATTTCGTTTTAAATCTGAAGGGCGGAGTGAGAACCTTCGGCACTGAAAGGTCAAGCCTGCATGAGGATTATTTCGATCCTAAAGTAGCTTATACTTCCGAATTCGATGAACCGGAGAGACGGAAGGACGGACGCGTTGATTCATGGATGAGCACGATTTTTACACAGATGTGCGATAAGGTGATCAACATGGCTATTATCAAGGATCACGGGATCTCCGGTGTAACCCTGTGTCTTAAGAATCTCGCTTATGGGTTGACTGAAAACAACAGCCGCTTTCATGGTCGTGAATATATAGGTACATTCATTTCAGAGTACTGTGCCATGCCCATTGTCCGGGAAAAAGTGGTGCTTCATATGATCGACGGGCTGGAAGGCTGTTACGATCAGGGACCGAAACCCGGCAATGCAAGTGTCCTGTTCTCTCCAATGAAGTTATGGCTTGGTACGGATCCTGTGGCCCTGGACACTGTTGGATACCAGGTGATCAATCAGGAGAGGAAGGACAGAGGCATAGAGCCTCTGGAAGCCACAGGCAGGCCTCTTGACCATATCGAACTGGCAGGCAAAAAAGGAGCAGGCGTCAGCGATATGAACAGGATACAGATCATCCGTTTGAACAACAAAGACTACAGGGGATGAGAAGGTCTTTTCTTCAGAACCGGCTGCCTGCATGAAAAATCATGTCAGGAACGTTCTGAAAGAGGAGGAGAAGGAATGAAATCTCAGAATAGAGAAAGTGTGAGCCGGAGGGCTTTTCTTAAGAAAACAGCTCTGTCCACAGCAGGGGTGATGGCGTTTCCTTCAATCGTTCCCGCTTCTGTTCTGGGGCCGAACGCTCCTTCGAACCGGATTGCTGTAGGAGCCATTGGCACGGGCCGCATTGCCCGTGAAGCGGACATACCCGGTGTTCTTCGGCATGACCAGGCGGATATTGTGGCTGTTTGCGACCTGGACTCGATAAGGCTGAAGGAAGGCAAACAGTTCGTGGAAACGTACTACGCTGAAAAACGGAAGAAGCCCATGAACAGTGTGAAGATGTATGACGATTTCCGCGAGCTGCTCGATGACCGGGGAATCGATGCTGTGACCATAAGCACTCCTGACCACTGGCATGCTGTCCCGGCCATGGAAGCTGCCAAAGCCGGGAAGGATATATACCTCCAGAAACCCACATCTCTCACCATACGCGAGGGACGCATCCTGAGCGATACGGTTCACAGGTACGGGGTGATCGTTCAGATCGGAAGCCAGCAGCGCTCCAGCGAACCTTTCCGGAGGGCCTGCGAGCTTGTCAGGAACGGAAGGATAGGAAAGCTCCATACCGTGTACGTCGGACTGCCCAGCGATCCGGCGGGTCAGGAGGAGCCTGAAATGCCTGTTCCTCCCAATCTCAACTATGAGATGTGGCTGGGGCAGGCTCCGTATGCACCCTATACCGAAAACAGGGTCCATCCCAGGGAAGGGTATGACAGGCCGGGATGGCTCAGGGTGGAAAGCTACGGAGCGGGTATGATCACCGGGTGGGGCTCCCATCATGTGGATACGGCACACTGGGGAATGGGCACGGAATATACAGGCCCGATTGCAGTAGAAGGGTGGGGGAAGTTTCCGGAAAAAGGTCTTTGGAACGTGCATATCGATTTCAGGACCGAGGCGCTTTATGCGAATGACATGAAAATGATCGTGGGAGGCGACAGCACGCTCGGGGTCCGTTTTGAAGGCTCCGAAGGCCATGTGTTCGTGACCCGGTGGGAGATCGTAGAGGCGGAACCAGCCTCCATTCTGAAGTCCAGAATCGGCCCCGATGAAATAGAGCTTTATAAAAGCGACGACCATTACGGGAACTGGCTGGAATGCATCAGGACACGCAGGCAGCCTGCTGCTCCTGTTGAGGTCGGTCACAGAAGCTGCACTGCCTGTCTTATTCATCAGATCGTCATGCATCTGGGCCGCAGGATATACTGGGATCCGGTAAGAGAGGTGTTCAAAAATGATGATGAAGCCAATTCCTGGCTTTCAAGACCGGTAAGGCAGCCGTGGAGGCAGTACCTGTATGGGGAGGCGTGATAAGTCCTCAGCCGGATCAATATGCAATGGATCCAAAGCTCGGGCTCGGGGCAGTAAATATATTACAAAGTATGGAGCAGGGCACTTACACCGTACTGGCAGGCTCAGGCCGGGATCAGTCATTTTAATCGCCTGTTATCTGGGACTGGCCGGTCTTTCCTGTTCTCAAAATATGAAAACGGTCCTGGTGGAGAGTGGCGGCAGTACTGATTTTCCGTTTGAACTGAAAACGGAGTTGGATTTTCCCCAGGCTGTGGCAGTTAAAGAAGGTCATCCTGAGCAGGACCTGTTTCTTCAAAGGATCCCTTCCATGGATCCTGTGAGCGGCAGGTTCACTCATGTGCTTTGTGGCATGGCGCCATCCGGTCTTGAACACGGGCCCTACACGGTCAAATCGTCAGGCAAAGCATCCCCTTTCTCTTACAGAGAATCCTCTCCTGGGAAGCTTGAGGTCCTTGAGAATGGGAAAATGATCGCAGCGTATGTATACGGCATGCAGCTTCCGGAAGGTATCCCTGAGAGATACCGCAGGTCTTCATACGTGCATCCCATTCTCGACCTCAGAGGGAATGCGCTCACGGACGACTTTCCCCAGGATCACTTTCATCACAGAGGTCTTTTCTGGGTATGGCCCAGAGTGTTCGTTAACGGAAAACATTACGATATATGGCACATACACGGGATGCAGGGAGAACTGGAAGGTATTCATAAAATATTCGAAAAATGGATTGTGAAGGAAACAGGGCCGGTTTGCGCTGTGCTGGGAATAGAGAACCGCTGGGAACTTGAAGACGGTACTCAGGTCATGAAGGAGGCTGTTCTTCTGAAGATGTACCGTACGGGAGCGCTTGGCCGTGCCATGGATATCACTTTAAGCTGGAAAGCTCAGGTCCCTCTGGAAATACAGGGTCAGACGGACAAGGGATACGGCGGACTGAACCTGCGTTTCGCCCCCCGTGAGGGCACTGTTATCACAACCGGGGAAGGGATCGAAATAAAGGACAGCGATCTCAAGGAATTGCCATGGGCGGATGAGTCCGGAAGATTTGCGGGAGCAGACACTTATTCAGGAGCCGCCATATTCCAGCATCCGGAAAACCCTGATTTTCCTGCGGGATGGTGTCTGCGCCATTACGGATTCATCGGGGTTGCATGGCCGGGGCTGAAGGTTTACAGGTTCGAAAAAGACCAGAGGCTGACCCTGAAATTCCGGGTGTGGATACACGGCGGGAATGCGCTGGAAGGAAAGGTCAGGGAGGCCTACGAAGCATATTTGCATCCGCCTGTGGTATCATTTCAGTGAGGACTTGTTCTCAAAGAAGAATGGGCGTTATCTTAAAAGTACAGATTCTGCTCATCTTTTTATTAAAGCCTTGTGGCCGGTCTGACCGGGCTGAAGCTGCACGGTAAAATCCAATTACGGTTTTAAAGAAAATTGAGAGGCTTCCACTTTTTTGTTGAGGGAAAATAGAATGACCCGGTTTTTTCATTTTTTGCTCATATCGCTGTTCCCTTTCATACCGTGCAGGTCACAGGATCTGGATATATCCTGTGAGCGGCAGGATGATCTTATCATCGTCCGGGTGGGCCGTGCAACATTCACCTGCTACCGGTTCGGCACCGGACAGAAATATCCCTATTTCTATCCGGTCAATGGCCCAAAAACCGGTTCATCCCTGACAACGGAATCCAGCCTTCCCTGGCCTCATCACCGGTCGTTGTGGTTCGGGTGCGACAGAGTGAACAGCGGCAATTACTGGCAGGAGGGAAACGAACGCGGACAGATCGTTTCCAGGGGAGCCCGGATTACAGAGAACGGACCACGGCAGGCTGTGATCGAGGATGTATGCGACTGGAGACAGCCCGGTGAGGATCCCGTCATCACGGACACCCGCAGGATCCTTATTCAGGCTCCATCCGGGAATATCAGGACAATCGATTTCTTGATCGATCTCAGAGCGCTTACCGACGTTCATATTGAAAAGTCCAACCACTCGCTTTTTGCTGCACGGATGAAGGACTCCCTGTCTGTTAGCAAAGGCGGAAATCTTTTTAATGCAGAAGGGAAAAGGGGGGAAAAGGAGACTGCGGGTATAAATTCTCCATGGTGCGATTATTCCGGCAGTCATTTCGGGATCAGGGAAGGGATAGCCATTTTCGATCATCCCGCCAATATCTGGTATCCCAGTCCCTGGTTCACGAGGGATTATGGATTCTTTTCCCCGACAGGCATGAACTGGCTCGGTGAAAAAGGATTCGATATCAGGCAGGGCGATACAGTCAGCTTCCGCTACAGGGTGGTTGTACATGCTGGGGGTAAGGATGAAGCGGGTATTCAGGAAATTTTTGGGCAATGGGTCAAGGAATGACTGCAAGGAACGAGATGACTGTTTTCCTGTAGCCGGGTTATCCTGCATCCGGATGGTATCGCCCGTCGCCCGGAAAACTGAACCGGGATCCGGCAGAGATGATTTCAGGCAGAGTGCTCAAATAGGAGCTAGAAAAAACAAATTATATCCAAGGAGGGATCCTTTGCCAGTAAAAGGTAATATTCTTAACAAGGACCGTTTTTTCGATCCGAACCCTGTGGTGAGAGGAATTGCCCGCTCACTTTATCATGAGATCAAAGATCTTCCGATAGTCAGTCCGCACGGACATACCAATCCTGAATGGTTTGCTTTAAACCGGCCTTTTCCGGACCCGGCGGAGCTGATCCTCATACCGGATCATTATATATTCAGGATGCTTTATTCAAAGGGGATAAAACTGGAAGACCTCGGCGTACCCACTGTGGACGACACTCCTGTGGAAACCGATCACCGCAAAATATGGCGTCTCTTTGCGGAGAATGTGTACCTGTTCGCCGGCACTCCGACCCGTGTGTGGATCACTCACGAGTTTCAGGAGGTTTTCGGCATCCGGGAAAAGTTAGACGCAAAATCAGCCATGCGCATCTATGACCGGATACAGGGATGTCTTTCGAGACCGGAATATCTTCCGAGAGCATTGTTCGACCGCTTCCGTATTGAGGTGCTGACCACCACGGATGGAGCTGCGGATACTTTAAAACATCACAGGAAAATCCGCGAATCCGGATGGACGGGGAGAGTGATCCCCTGTTTCCGGCCGGACGCTGTCGTGAATATTGCAATGAAAAATTGGCGAAATGAAATCAAAGCATTGAAAGAAACAGCCGGTACGGAGATTGGAAATTACGCTGCCTTTATCCGGGCGCTCGAGGACCGCCGTTCGTTCTTCAAATCCATGGGAGCTGTTTCCACGGACCAGGGAGTGCTGAGTCCGTTCACTCATAGACTCGGAGCGCGTGAGATTGACGCACTTTTCAACCGCGCGTTGAAAGGCAGGGCGGATGAGAACGATCAGGCTCAGTTTGTGGCTCACATGCTTATGGAAATGGCACGCATGAGTGTTGAGGACGGTCTGGTCATGCAGATCCATCCAGGCTCCTTCAGAAACCACAACACCCGGATTTTCGAGCGCTTCGGTCTGGATAAGGGATGCGATATCCCCGTACAGACCGAATACACGCGCAATCTTCACGAACTGCTCAACACCTACGGCAATGATCCGAGGCTCAGTCTGATCGTGTTCACCCTGGATGAATCGGCCTATTCCAGGGAGCTGGCCACTCTGGCAGGCCATTACCCGGCGATGAAGCTCGGCCCGCCGTGGTGGTTCAATGACAGCATTGAGGGGATGATGCGTTTCCGCCAGCAGGTCACTGAAACAGCGGGTTTCTATAATACCGTGGGATTCAATGATGATACGCGGGCTTTCTGCTCCATACCGGCCCGCCATGATCTGGCAAGGAGGATGGACTGCACTTTTCTTGCAGGTCTTGTCGCACGCCATATCATTGACAGGGAAGAGGCGGGCTCTCTTGCCAGAGCATTGACCTACGAACTGGTGAAAAAAGCGTACAAACTGTAATGTGCAGCACAGGGTTTCCTGCACCATAATTTTAACAGGTTGGAAAATATAAAGAAAGGAAGGGGTACATGTCTTTTGTAGAGGAAATATTCAGCTTGAAGGGCAAGACTGCTGTGGTGATCGGGGGCGGCGGCGTCCTCGGAGGTGCTATGGCGGAAGGCCTGGGAAAAGCGGGCGCCAATATCGCGGTGTGCGATCCGAAATGTGAAAGAGCGAAAGAGATGAGTTCAGTGCTCAAAGCGTATGGCGTTAAAACCCTGCCTATTGAAATAGATGCGACTGTCAAAGTTGAGCTCAGACGGGCACTGAAACAGGTGGTGGACGCCTTCGGTCATGTGGACATTCTGGTCAATGCACCGGGTATCAATTCCACAACGCCGGTACTGGAGCTCGAGGAAGAGGAGTGGGACCGTATTCTGAAGATCAACCTGAAAAGCATGTTTCTGGCATGCCAGGTTTTTGGAAAGCGCATGATCGAACAGGGAACAGGGGGAAGCATCATCAATATTTCATCCGCTTCTTCCGGACCGCCTTTATCAAAAGTGTTCACCTACAGCATATCGAAAGCCGGCGTGAACAATCTCACCCAGTTTCTCGCGAAGGAATGGGCGCAGCACAATATACGCGTCAATGCCATAGCTCCGGGCTTTTTTCCCGCGGAACAAAACCGGAAGATACTGACTCAGGAACGGACGGAATCCATTTTCAAACATACGCCCATGGCCCGTTTTGGAGAATCTGACGAGCTCATAGGTGCCGTAATCTGGCTGGCCAGTGAAAAGGCGGCTTCTTTCGTGACCGGTGCGATCGTCCGGGTCGACGGGGGATTTACGGCCATGACCATTTAATTTTTCATTCATTTAATATATTACCTGTATAAAACATCGACTGGAGGAGGCAGAAATTATGGACAAGTGTGACATTGGAGTGATCGGTCTTGCGGTTATGGGGGAAAATCTCATACTGAATATGGAAAGGAATGGCTTCTGTGTCGCCATATTCAACCGTACGGTCAGCAAAGTGGATGCTTTTGTGGAAGGCAGGGCAAAAGGAAAGAAGATCAGGGGATGCCACAGCATCGAAGAGCTCGTTGCAAGTCTTAAAAAACCCCGGAAGATCATGCTTATGGTAAAAGCAGGCCAGGCTGTGGACGATTTCATAGAGCTGATCATTCCTCATCTCGAAAAGGGTGATATTATCATTGACGGCGGAAACAGCCATTTCCCGGATTCGACAAGACGGACGAAATATCTCGAGGGAAAAGGCTTTCTTTTTATTGGGACAGGTGTGTCCGGCGGTGAGGAGGGCGCGCTGTGGGGGCCCTCTATCATGCCCGGAGGTTCTCCTGCGGCATGGCCTCATCTCAAACCCATCTTTCAGGCGATCGCTGCGAAAACGGATAAGGGGGAACCCTGCTGTGAATGGGTCGGTGAGAATGGCGCCGGACATTTTGTAAAAATGGTGCACAATGGCATTGAGTACGGGGACATGCAGATGATCAATGAGACCTATCATATCATGAAGGAAGGTCTCGGCATGTCGAACGAGGAAATGTATAAGGTATTCGACGAATGGAACAAGAGCGAACTGGATTCCTATCTGATCGGGATCACAAAGGATATTCTCGCTTACAAGGATGAAGACGGTAAGTATGTCCTGGATCTGATTCTGGACACGGCCGGACAGAAAGGAACGGGCAAGTGGACTGCCATAGCAGCTCTGGATGTAGGCCAGCCGCTGACCCTGATCGGTGAAGCGGTTTTCGCACGCTGTCTATCTGCCCTCAAGGACGAGCGAGTGGAAGCTTCCGGCATTTTGCCTGGCCCCAATGCAGTATTTAAAGGCAATAAAAAGTCCTTTGTCGAAGATCTGCGCCAGGCCCTGTACGCTTCCAAAATCGTGAGCTATGCGCAGGGATATCAGCTCATGCGCGCCACGGCCAAGGAATTCGGATGGAAACTGAACTACGGCGGTATAGCACTCATGTGGCGGGGGGGTTGCATCATACGGTCCGCGTTCCTGGGAGATATCAAGAAAGCGTTCGATAAAAATCCAGGTCTTGTCAATCTCCTTCTGGATCCATTCTTCAAGAAGGCAATGGAGAAGGCACATCCCTCGTGGCGGAGGGTAACGCAGACTGCAATTGAACTGGGTATTCCTACACCGACTATCGGTTCGTCCCTGGCATATTATGACGGTTACCGGCATGCACGGCTGCCTGCAAATCTGCTTCAGGCGCAGAGGGACTATTTCGGTGCGCATACCTATGAGCGCGTTGACAAGCCCAGGGGAGAATTCTTCCATACCAACTGGACAGGCAGGGGCGGAGATACCGCTTCCTCATCGTATATTGTATGAAAATTCCGGGCAGGAGACATGACTCCTGCCCGTCAATAAAAATTCTTTGGTGCTTTTCGAAACCACGGATTGTCGAAAAGCGTTAAACTATGAACATGTGAATCGAGGATCGACTATGAACATCGGGCAGGCCGGAAGCCTGGTACTGGGCGAAGACCGGTTGCAACAAATGTGCAGGAAGTTTTTTAAAGAAATATCTCTTGATGGCAAAAAACTCCTTATTATCATCCCGGATCATACCCGAACCGCTCCGATGGATGTGATATTTAGGATCCTTTACACCCTTCTGGCAGACCGTGTCAGAACTTTTGACGTGCTTGTCGCTCTGGGGACGCATCCTCCGATGAGCGAGGAGTCCATTTACCGCCGTGTGGGAATTGACCGGGATATCCATCAGACCCGGTATCGAAAGGCCCGGTTTTTCAATCATCACTGGGATATCCCGTCCCATCTCCGGACGGTCGGCATCCTGAGCAAGGAGGATGTTGAGGAAATATCCGGCGGGCTTTTAAGACAGAAGGTGGAGATCACCATCAACAAAATGATCTATGACTACGATACTTTACTGATCGCAGGTCCCACATTTCCGCATGAAGTCATGGGTTTCTCAGGGGGAAACAAATATCTTTTTCCGGGCATATCCGGACCGGAGTTCCTGAATGTTTTTCACTGGCTTGGAGCCCTGATCACCAATCCCGTCATCATCGGAATAAAAGATACTCCTGTGAGGCGCATGGTAGACAGAGCAGCCTCCATGCTGCCCATGGAAAGGCTGTGTCTGAGTATGGTAGTGCATGGAAATGCCATGGCCGGTCTCTTTTTTGGTACACCTGAAAAAGCTTTTTCAGAAGCGGCAGACCTGTCGAACAAACTGCACATCATTTACAAGGATCATCCATTTACCAGAGTTCTTTCCTGCGCTCCGGAGATGTATGACGACCTCTGGACAGGAGGGAAGTGCATGTATAAGCTCGATCCCGTGGTTGCGGATGGCGGAGAACTCATTATCTACGCGCCCCATATCCGGGAAGTTTCCGTGACCCATGGGAAATACATCGAGAAGATTGGCTATCATGTCCGCGATTATTTTGCAGGCCGGATGCAAGCATTCAAAGATATTCCTCTGGGGGTCATGGCACATTCCACTCATGTCAGGGGAATAGGAACATTTGAGAACGGCCTGGAGAAACCGCGTATACAGGTAACGCTGGCCACAGGAATTCCAGAGGCCATGTGCAGGAAGATCAACCTGGGCTATCTCGATCCCGGAACAATCGATTTCAGAACCTGGCGGGACCGGGAGGATGAAAGGATTTTATTCGTACCCAAAGCAGGGGAGACCCTCTACAGGCTGGTAAATGATCCGTTCAGGAAGGCTTCCTTATAAGACATGTGCATCGGGCTCGTGAAAATACCCATTTCTTTACAGAGATCCCTTGAATACAGCATGAGAAACACAGGATGCGAGCGTGGATAAAATGCAGCCTTCCGCAAAAAAACTGACATCCGTACTGGTAAAACCCGCCGGCCCGGACTGCAATCTGGCCTGTTCCTACTGTTTCTACCTGGAAAAGTCCGGTTTATTTCAGGAAACGAAAGTGCACAGAATGAGCGACCAGGTACTTGAAGAGCTGGTCAAACAGATCATGACACAGGGCGGACCCTCTCTTTCATTTGGCTGGCAGGGCGGGGAACCCACCCTGATGGGGCTTTCCTTCTTTGAGAAAGCCGTATCCCTTCAGAAGCAGTACGGACACCGCCAGACAGTAGGCAACGGACTTCAAACCAACGGGATTCTGATAAACGGCGCATGGGCAGAATTTCTCGCACGGAACAACTTTCTGGTAGGCCTGTCCATTGACGGACCTGAGCATATCCATAACCGGTACCGTCAATTCCCGGACGGAAAGGGCGCCTGGCGTCATGTGATGAAGAGCGCAAAAACCCTTCTCAGCGGGGGAGTGGCTGTCAATTCTCTCAGTGTGGTCAATGATTATTCCGTCATGTATCCTGAGGAGATCTACCAGTTTTTAAAATATGCGGGATTTGATTTTATGCAGTTCATCCCCTGCGTGGAAACGGATAAAGAAGATCCGGCAAAAGCTGCACCTTTTTCCGTATCTGCTGCGGCTTACGGCGAGTTTCTGTGCAGGCTTTTCGATTTCTGGATCCAGGATTTCAGGGATGGTAAACCTACCACGTCCATACGGTTTTTCGACTCTGTATTCTACCCTTATGCCGGTCTGACACCTCCGGAATGCACGCTGCTGCCTGAATGCGGTATTTATGTGGTCGTGGAACACAACGGCGACATTTATGCCTGCGATTTTTTTGTCGAGCCTGAATGGCGTCTCGGCAATATACTTCAGGACAGGCTGACCGATCTGCTCAACTCGGAAAAGCAGACGGAATTCGGACGCATGAAGCTCAAACTTCCGGAGACCTGTACACAATGCCGCTGGTTACATTACTGCCATGGGGGTTGCACAAAAGACCGTTTGAGAGATCCTGAAGACCGAAAGCTCAGCCATTTCTGTACCTCCTACCGGATGTTTTTCGAACATGCGGACAGCCGCATGAGAAATCTGGCCGCGAGCTGGAAAAAGGAGCAGCAGGAGCAGAAGAATAAAGAGACAGTGATGATGAAGATACAAACAGGGGAAGCTTCGGCAGGAAGGAACGATCCCTGTCCGTGCGGGAGCGGGAAGAAATTCAAGAAATGCTGCGGTCAGTAAACAGCAGGATATACAGGCATGCGTATTTTCAATTTTTGACTTTGACCGAAAAACAGGCTAATTTAAAATACTAAAAAATCACACTCGTCCAGACAGGACGATGAAAAGCAACAGGCAAAATTAATGATAGGGCGGGATCGTGTCATGAAAAAAATTCTTTATGCCGCCGCTTACCTCTTTTTTCTGCTCACAGATGTGTCGTACTCCCAGGTCACCCGGGGAGGAGAGGTCAATTTCGATATGGATATGGCAACGTTCCGTGCATCGGAAGGCTGGACCTATCTGGAAATCTATTATGCGGTTCAGAGGGACAGCATATCTCATATCTTCACAAAAGGCCGTTTCGAAGGAAGCCTGGAACTCGGAGCACAGTTCTTTTTGGGGGATTCGGTTGCAGCAAGACAGAATTTTCAGAGCGTGGATATCGTTGACTCGCTTGCGGAGATCCGCGCGGGCCAGCACCTGTACAATCAGATCTCATTTTATCTGAAGGACGGGGATTACACTCTTCATACATACATTAACGATCAGAAAAGGAATGCGGGAGGATGGTACAGGCAGCCTGTCAGGATTTCTGCCTACGGCCGGGATTCGCTGAATGTCAGCGACATACAGCTCTCCACTTCGATGTCCGCAGATACGAGCAAGGACCGGTTCAACAAGAACGGATACCGGATACTGCCCAACGCTTCCGGAATGTACGGGCTTGAACTGCCCGTCCTTTTTTACTACTGTGAGATCTACAATCTCTCCGGTTTGGATCAATCTCTTGATTCCAATTATACCATCCATGTTTCCATCCAGGATATGAACCAGAGAGTGGTCAAGGAGATGCCTTCCAAAACGAAGAAACGCATGGCGGGTTCTCTCGTAGAGGTCGGCCGGCTCAACGTGGCAGGTCTCGTATCCGGTCCTTACCGTCTCCAGGTCAATGTACGGGATGGGGGAACAGAAAAGGAAGTCACACGGCTCAAAAATTTCTATGTTTACCGTCCCGGTGATTTCGTCAGGGCACCGGTGGTCGAAACCGCTGGCGGGAACTTTATGGACGAGTTTGCAGGAATGACTGAAGACGAGCTGGACGAACATTTTGAAAAGTGCAAATATATCAGAACCCGGCAGGATGACAGAACCTACAAAAAACTCGACCTCATGGGTAAAAGAAATTTCATGAAAGCGTTCTGGCGCAGCCTGGACAGGGATCCCCTGACGTCCCATAACGAGTATAAGACGGAGTATCTTGAAAGAGTGGCCTATACAGAATCGTATTTCGGGACGAAGAACACGCCTGGATGGAAAACCGATCTGGGACGCATTCTGATCAAGTATGGCCACCCGGATGAGATCGAGCGGTTCCCCAACAGCATGGACCGGAGGGAATATCAAATCTGGCATTATTTCGGTATTGAGGGTGGAGTGGATTTCATCTTTGTGGACATACGCAATTTCGGTAGTCTTCGTCTCGTGCACTCTACAGCAAGGGATGAGCTGCAGGATTATGAATGGGAGCGCTGGTTGTACTGATCCGGTATGTTATGGCCTCTTGTCCAATTTAACTGTGGAGTATCCATGAATTATTTAAGGAATATACGATGGGTGGTCCTATTTCTCGGGGCATACCTTCCTCTTTCAGCACAGATCAGCGGAGACTTCAAACCGGATGCGCCACTTCCGGTGGATCCACTGGTGATCACCGATACACTGAACAATGGACTTCGTTACTATATCAAGGTGAACCGGAAACCTGAGAACCGGGCGGAATTGAGACTTGCCTTGAATGCAGGATCCGTGCTGGAGGATGACGACCAGCAGGGTCTTGCGCATTTCTGCGAACATATGGCGTTCAACGGAACTCAAAAATACCGCAGGCAGGAGATCGTAGATTATCTGGAATCTATCGGGATGCGGTTCGGCCCTGAGATCAACGCCTATACAGGATCAGATGAAACGGTTTACATGCTTGAAGTACCCACTGAAGATAAAACTGTTATGGAAAAAGCTTTCCAGATTCTGGGGGAATGGGCTCAAAATGTGGCATTCGAACCGGTAGAGATCGATAAGGAACGGGGCGTAATCATCGAAGAATGGCGCCTTGGCCAGGGGGCCGATTCCCGTATGTTCAATAAACAGATCCCGGTTCTTTTCAAAGGATCGAAATACGCGGTTCGCCTGCCGATAGGGCAGAAGGCTGTGATAGACACCTTTCATCACGAATCGCTGCTCCGTTTTTACAGGGACTGGTACAGGCCGGATCTTATGGCCATTGTGGCTGTGGGGGATTTTGATGCTGGCTGGATCAGGGACCAGATCCAGAAATGGTTCGGAAATTTTCCTGCGCCTGCTTCTTCGAGACAGCGCTCCTATCCACCCGTGCCCGATCATGATGAGACCCTGTTTGCCATTGCCACAGATCCTGAAGCCGCGCGGTCAGAAATCGGGATTTACTATAAGTACGAACTGAAACCCGAGAGAACCGCTGGTGAATACCGCAGGATGATCGTGGAAAATATTTACGACAGGATGGTGAATCAGCGTCTGGAAGAACTGCTGCATCAGGCCGATCCGCCTTTCATATACGCCTTCTCGGGCCGCGGCAGGTTCGTGAGGACAAAGGGGGTGTATTTTGTTACAGCCGGCACGAAAGAAGACGGTATTTTGAAGGGCCTGGACGCATTGCTGACTGAAGTGGAACGCGTCAGAAAATTTGGGTTTATCACTTCCGAGCTGGAACGTATGAAGAAGGAACTGGGCAGGTCCATCGAACGGGCGTTTCTGGAACGGGAAAAGACCGAATCCAGGTCCTATGCCGCTGAATACATACGCAATTATCTTACAGAAGAACCCATACCCGGCATTGAATACGAGTACAATCTCTTCAACAAGGTCATTCCGGGTATTTTACTTGAGGAGATCAACGCGCTCGCGCAGGAGCGTTTGACAGAGAAAAACCGCGTCATTATGCTGAATGCTCCCGAAAAACCCGGACTGGCTATCCCCGGTGAGAGCGAATTGCTGGCTGTATTCGATAGGGTTAAAAGGAAAGACCTGATACCCTATAGCGAAGAGCTTGCAGACCAACCCATTGTGCGTATACCGCCGGTTCCCGGTCATGTAATAAAAGAAAAACAGATGTCTGAAGTTGGAGTGACAGAGTGGATTTTGAGCAACGGTATACGGGTTGTCATGAAACCTACAGACTTTAAGAACGATGAGATCCGTTTCACCAGTTTCAGTCCGGGAGGCCACTCACGGGTTGCTGACAGGGAATTTGTTTCCTCCGTTGCAGCACCTATGATCGTGAGAGAGGGGGGGCTGGGGGCTATGGACAAGATCACTCTCGACAAAATACTTGCAGGCAGGCAGGTCAGTGTATCGCCATACATCAGCGCGCTCATGGAAGGGTTGACCGGGAGTTCCTCGGTCAGGGATCTGGAAGTACTGTTCCAGCTGGTCCATCTCTATTTTACGGCTCCGCGCAGGGATTCTACTGCATTTCTGTCCTACAAGGCACGCCTGAAAGGCTTTATCGAGAACCGCAGTGTACAACCGGAAACCGCTTTTCAGGATACTCTTACCGTGACCCTCGGGGATTATCATTTTCGTTCAAGACCCTGGTCGGACCAGGTTCTGGATGAGATCGACCTGGAAACGGCCTTTCGTGTGTACAAAGACCGCTTTGCGGATGCAGGCGATTTTACCTTTTTCTTTGCAGGGAATGTCCGGATGGACACCCTGAAAATGTATGCGGAACAGTATCTGGGAAGTCTTCCCAGTCCCGGCAGGAACGAGACATGGAAAGACACGGGCATGGAGATCCCGCAGGGAATCATCAGGAAAACGGTCAGAAAAGGGATCGAGCCTAAAAGTATGGTGAGGATGGTCTTTTCCGGAGAATATCAATGGTCCAGACAGAACAACTACGATCTGGAATCCCTGGTCAGCGTTCTGGAGATCAAGCTCCGGGAGATCATCCGAGAGGATCTCAGCGGCACCTACGGCGTAACGGTCTGGAGCAGCCAGTCGCACTATCCAAAAGAGAGATACTCCGTTCAGATCGGATTCGGATGCCAGCCGGAGCGAGTGGAAGCTCTGATTCAATCCGTTCTGACACAGCTCGACAGCGTTAAATCTTTCGGTATCGATGCTTCATACATATCCAAAGTGCAGGAAATACAGCGCAGGGACCATGAGACCAGTTTGAGGGAAAATAGCTTCTGGCTTGGAGCTCTTTCATTTGCCTGCATTAACAGGGAGAACCCGGCCGATATTCTTGACTATACGAAACTTGTCGGGAATCTGGATTCGGAGGATATCAGAAGTGCAGCTGCGAGGTATCTCAACGGGAATAACTATATTCAGGTAGTGCTGATGCCGGAAAATCAAGCTCAGACGGACGTCCGCTGACCGGCGATAATGTTCAATACAATCTTTATTTTAAGAGGAAAATGACAGCCTCTTCATTTTGACTGTTTTTCAGGGATTCTTCTCAGTATTTCCAGGCAAGCACGCACATTGTGATAGGGACATTTCCATTCCGATACTTTGGGCGTTCGCGGGTCGGGTATACCGTCTTCTGAGACTTTCCAGTGCCATTCACCATGCTGCCTGTCCACAATGTTGTTCTCGATAT
>CAYXFJ010000002.1:0-2404 GCA_964464265.1 uncultured bacterium | reverse complement strand
CCAGACCTGTAAAGACGCATTCAGATACCTTTCATTTCCTGAGATCTGATAGGCGTTGAACAATCCCACCACTGCTTCAGCCTGCGGCCACCAGTGCCGGTCCGCATCCGTAATGCCTTCCGGGTCCCCCTCATTCGGCAGGCCTCTGTCCGGGACCAGCACTTCTTCAAGCAGTCTGTCAACGATCGCGATGGATTCGGTTTCCACTTTTCGGATCAGGTTCCTGTCGTTAAGCGCATGCGCCGCTTCATTCATGAGCCAGCTGCCCTCGATATCGTGTCCGTATGAGAACTGTTTCGATTTGGAGGTCCATTTCTCATCAAAAAAGAGCAGGAAATGCTTGTAGTGCGGGTGCAGGATACGGGTCAGGAAGATCTCCAGAGTCTCTCTCAGCCTGCTCTGAAGCAAACGGTCAGGCCAGATCCTGTAGAGATGGGTGAAAGCTTCCAGAAGATGAAGGTGCGTGTTCATGGATTTTTTCTCAGCCATATCCACTGCGCTCAGTCCCAGGTCACTGGCTGGCGTCCAGTCTCTTTTGAAATTTTCATAGTATCCGCTGTACTGTGAATCATGTCCCATTTTGTCGATCACATGGAAAAGCGAACATCCAGTCTCAAGCGCTTTTCTCTGTCCTGTTGCTCTGTAATATTCCGAACAGGCGTAGATGACAAATGCCTGTCCATACAATTTTTTCCCGTCATCCAGCACATCACCCCTGCTGTCGAGCATCCAGCAGTATCCCTGATAGCGGCTGTCCTGAAACCACTTCACCAGGTAATCGTAGGCAGTCCCGGCAATGCGCATATAATCAGGATGATGATCTGATCCGCACAGTGCCGAAAATGTCCACAGAATACGTGCGTTCAGGACAAGTCCTTTGGGTGCGTTTTCGTCCACGATCCCGTCCGATGACATCCTTCCGATGAAGCCGCCATTCTTTTTATCCTGGATATGGTTCACCCAGAAGGGCAGCAGGTTTCCTGTAAGTTCCCTCGTGATCCTTTCCTTCAATTCCCGGGTGATATTATCTGCTGAAAGATGTCTCATGGATTTGCAGGATTCCTCTTTATTAATGGGATAGCATAAGATACAAATAAGGAATATAAAAAAGCAATATGAATCACTATATTCCAGTTAACGCTTGATTTTGAGAGCAGGAAGTTGTATCATCTTTTATGGATCATATTCCGTTTCTCAAAACCTTACTTCATACCGAATGGATCTCCTGGTTTATTCATTTCGCCATGTTTTTCATCCTCTCGCGATGGAGCGGCATCAAATGGTACTGGGCGGTCATCCTGGTGCTCGCCATCGAAGTCTGGGAAACAGTGGATTGGGCTCTGGTAAATCCTTTGCAGTGGTGGGTCAGGCCGGATACTTATATGGATATCCTTTCCGGATGTCTCGCGATCTGGGTCGCTGAAAGATCAAAACGAAAAGCTCTGCGCGAACGATCCTGACGATTCTCCATATTATATTCCAGTTCTGCTGCCGGCGGTTATGATTTTTTTTTATATACACGGAACCGGTGGTCTGCAGTGCAGGGGTCAGGAATTTTAAACCGGCCAGTACGGGTCTCCATAACGGTCTTTTTCGATTGACCGGTACGCTCCCTTCTTTTATCATTTTTACCTGTGATCAAATCCATTCGACTTGCGATTGATACCGATTTTTTGTATAATAAGGTCAATATAATCCTGTATTTTATTGGTTTCATGATTCAGGGGAAAGGAGCTTTTTTGATCTCAAAATCAGAGGGACGGCGTATGAAACATGCGCTTGTCACCGGTGCCAATGGTTTTATAGGAAGCCATCTTGTTGAGCGTCTTCTTTCACAGGGAGTAAAAGTGCGCTGTTTCCTGAAAACCGGTCTCAGTCCCGGGTGGCTTGAGGGACTTCCAGTCGAAATCCTGTACGGGGACATCCTGGATGCAAAATCGCTGGACGAAGCGGTAAAGGGAGTGGACACCGTTTATCACCTGGCAGGAGTCACGCGGTCTCCCAGGAAGAGCGATTACTTTGAGATCAACACAAAGGGCACGATCACCCTTCTGAATTCCGTGCTGAAAGAGAAAAGCGCGATTGAACGTTTTGTTTTTATTTCCTCACAGACTGTGGGCGGGCCCAGTCCTCAGGGTAAAGCCATATGTGAGGAAGATCCGCCTGCACCGATAACTCCTTACGGAAAGAGCAAGCTGGAAGCAGAAAAAGCGGTCCTGAGCGCTTCTTCATCCATCCCCGTTGCCGTTGTCCGTGCCCCTTCTGTATGCGGTCCGAGAGATACGGATGTGCTGCATTTTTTTAAGTGGATAAATAAGGGTATACATCCTGTGCTGGGCGGGGGCAAGCGCACTGCCAGTATGATCTATGTCGATGATCTGGTCAGAGGTTTGATCATTATGGG
>CAYXFJ010000001.1:34282-38497 GCA_964464265.1 uncultured bacterium | reverse complement strand
GAAAAAATCTTACTGGTTCTTTTATTGTCGGGTGTATTCATTACAACAACGGCAGTACAATCCTCAAATCAAAAAAATACTTTTCCAAAACCAAACATAACTTTTATCGAACTCGGTTCCGTCAGATGCATCCCATGTAAAATGATGCAGCCCATCATAAAGGAAATCGGCGCCAGGGAGGTCCACATGCTGGTGAGCTGCCCGCCCCACCGGCACCCGTGTTACTACGGCATTGATTTCTCGAGCCGTGGCGTACTGATCGCCGCGGAGAAATCCGTGGAGGAGATACGCCGTCATCTGGGCGTGGATTCACTGGGTTATCTGTCAATGGAAGGGATGCTGAGCGCAGTACCGAGCATGGGTCAGGGATACTGCACAGCCTGTTTCGGGGGAAAGTACCCTGTGCCCGTGGAGGAAGAGATCAAAAAAGAGCTTCCAGAAGAGATTTGATCGGAGGTTAGGTGAAAAGGGGCGTTGAAATTTTCGATCTGTTTTTCGTTCTGCGTCCGACGCTGTTCTATCCCATCTGGACGTTTTTTTTAGCAGGGCTTTACGGAGGCATGCACTCAGAAATGGGGGGACTTCATCTCAGGCTTTCCCATCCTTTGTGGACCATCGCAGGGCTTACCATGGTCATGGGCACTGTTTTCATCCTGAATCAGATCGAGGACAAGGAAACGGACAGGGCCAACGGCAAGCTTTTCCTGATCGCCAACGGTATCGTTACGCTGCGTGCCGCTTATATTGAAGCTATGCTTCTGGGTGTGGCCGGTAGCATCCTGGGATTTGTGAATCACAGGTTCATCGGTCTCGGTTTTGTCCTCCTGCTTCTTCTGTCAGGCTGGCTTTACAATTATCCTCCATCCGTCTGGAAGAACCATCCTGTAATGGGTATGGTAACCAACGGCACAGGCGGGCTGATCATCTACTGTCTGGGATGGAACACGGGGGGAGGCGAGGGTATCCCTCTGCGGGTGGCGGCCTATACTCTGGCAGGGGCATCCGTATTTCTGAACACCACACTTCCGGACCTGAATGGAGACAGGGAGACGGGCAAGATCACTTTTGGGGTACGGTATGGAGTGGGTCCCACAGCGGTTTTAGCGCTCGTTCTGGAGTTCATTGTGGTCCTATTATCTCTGTACCTCAGGGACTGGTTTCTGTTCATTCCAGCCATAGCAGTGCTTCCACTGTTCATATATGGAGCATGGAAGAGGACTGTGGCGGATGTTGTGCGCGCGACCAAATACTCGGTACTGGCCCTTGCAGCTTCGGTCTGCATCGTTTTCCCGTTGTATCTGATCCCGGTTTTTTTTGTATTTTTCTTTTCGAGATGGTATTACAGGAAACGGTTCAATTTCGATTATCCAAGCTTTAAAACAGGTTGACTCTGCTGACGGGCTGGGGTGTGCAGGAGCCTGACCAGCGAAACGCAGGCCCGGGTCAGGGAGATCAAGGGATATACTGGAGGAAATGAATGAGTGCAGGGACTGTTCAGAAAAAAAGAAGTCCTGTCATTTTTATTGATAATGCGAGATGTGACTTCTGCGGTACTTGCGTGGCCGTATGCGAATGGGATGCCATTGAACTTATGGAATCGGTCATTAAGGTCGATGCCGGCCGCTGCACGCTTTGCCGGTGCTGTGTGGATGTATGCCCGCTGGGAATACCGGAGGTAACTCTATGAAGGACGGATATGATGTCATCGTCGTGGGGGGAGGACCGGCGGGATCATGGGCTGCGAAGCATGCAGCTGAAAACGGGGCTTCCGTAATCCTTCTTGAAAAGGACAGGGAGATCGGAAGCCCGGTACGGTGTGCGGAGGGGGTTTCCAGAGAAGGGCTTGAAACAATGGTCCGGGTACAGTCCCAATGGATTGCACAGGTTATCCGGTCCGCGGATCTGGTGGCACCTGACGGAAACAGGGTCAGGGTTTCCAACGCAGGGCTCGGATATATCCTCCACCGCAAGCTCTTTGACCAGGATCTGGCGCGTATGGCAGCCGACGCCGGGGCAGAGGTGGTTGTCAAAGCCTATGTGTGCGGTCTTTTGACCGGCGAAGGCCGGGTAAGAGGTGTCCAGGTAAAACACCTGGGCCGTACATTTGAGATCCCGGGCAGGATTGTGATCGGGGCGGATGGGGTAGAGTCGCGGGTAGGGCGCTGGGCGGGCCTGAAGACTCATGTTATCCCGGAGGACATCAACACCTGTGTTCAGGTAACGCTGGCCAATGTCAATATCGATCCGGAAACCGTGCAGTTCTATTTTGGCAGTAAAAGGGCGCCGGGGGGTTATCTCTGGATATTTCCGAAGGGAAACCGTACAGCCAATGTCGGTCTGGGAATATCCGGTACGTACAGCCGTGAGAAAAAAGCTGTGGCTTACCTGGAAGAATTTGTGAAAGAAAAATTTCCTCTTGCTTCAGTGCTGAACAGGGTGGCAGCGGGTGTGCCCACAGTTTCCACTTTGAAAAAAATCATATGCCCGGGTCTGATGCTTGTGGGTGATGCGGCTCATCAGGTCAATCCCATATCCGGAGGGGGTATCATGACGGGGATGATTGCCGGAAAAATAGCGGGACAGGTGGCAGCGGATGCTGTGAAGAAAGGGAATGAGGGGGAAAAGTTTCTAGAACGTTATGTCAGGGAGTGGAACAGAGCGGAGGGAAGGAATCACGCCATTCTGGACAGGGTCAGGAACGTCATTAACCGGTTCACGGATGAGGATCTGAACCACATCGCGGAAGTGCTCAATGGGATCCCGGAGAGCGATCGTACCCTTGCTCAAATCTTCAGGACAGCTCTGATCAGGCATCCGAAGCTGATCCTGCAGGCCGTAAAAATCTTTATGTGAGGAGAGATTTCATGCGGAAAAAGCACGAAATCTGGAACATCCCCAACGCCATGAGTTTTATGAGACTGGTGCTTCTGATTCCCATCCTCTTTTTCATGATCAAGGGCATGCGGTACTGGGCTTTAAGTTTAATTATTCTGGGTGTCGCTACGGATTTGCTGGATGGGGTCATTGCGAGAAGGCTCAATCAATGCTCAGATCTGGGGCGCGCCATGGATCCTGTGATAGACAAGATCAATGTTCTCGCTGTAAGCCTGTACATGGTCATTTCACCGGAGTACCACTTTCCCCCGTGGTACTTCGTCCTGATACTGATGCGTGAACTGCTTTTAATGATCGGAGGGCTTACCGTCATCGGGAAGAAGCGCATTGTTATGGAATCCAACAAACCGGGAAAGAGGTCCGCTTTTGTCAACGGCCTGGTTGTTCTCTGTTTCATTATGGACTGGCAGCCCCTCGGATGGATATTGCTCGGCTTCGGACTTGCTTTGATGTTTTATTCAACTTTTATTTACCTCCATCTCTTTCTAAATCAAATCTCCATCATAAAACACGCAAAGGATTGACAGAATGGATAGACCCGGATCAAAATGGCGGTCCGGTCTGGAACGGACGCGCAGGGGTGTTTTTGGAAAGATTTCTTCCCTTTTCAGGGACAGGAAAACGGTGGATGAAGCGATGCTCGAATCTCTGGAAGAGGTCCTGATAGAAGGGGATATCGGTGTGGATGCCGCGCATGAGATCATAGAGTCCATACGAAGCCATGCGAAGATGAAAGAGACGAGCGAGGAGGATATACGCATTCTGCTGAAAGACAGGCTTCTCAGTCTCCTCGATGAAAAAGAAGTTAAAGACGCTCCGCAGGAGAAACCCCATGTCATCCTGGTTATCGGGGTCAACGGCACGGGGAAAACAACGACCATCGGCAAACTGGCCTACCGTTACCGGCAGTCCGGGAAGAAAGTGCTGCTTGCTGCGGCGGACACTTTCAGGGCGGCAGCCGGCGATCAGCTTGAACGCTGGGCGAAACGTGCGGGTGCGGAGATCATCATACAGCCTTCCGGAGCGGATCCTGCTTCTGTTGCCTATGATGCTCTGGATGCAGCGTTAGCCAGGGATGTGGATGTCGTCATCGTGGATACGGCCGGCCGTATACATACCCGGGTGAACTTGATGGAGGAACTGAAGAAAATACGGCGTGTTCTGGGGAAACGCATGCCCGCAGCACCGCATGAAGTCCTTCTTGTTCTGGATGCCACCACAGGGCAGAACGGACTGAGCCAGGCAGGGCTTTTTTCTGAGGCAGTAGGAGTGACAGGCATCGCTTTAGCAAAACTGGACGGAACTGCCAGGGGTGGTATT
>CAYXFJ010000001.1:3376-34272 GCA_964464265.1 uncultured bacterium | reverse complement strand
AAAAACACTCGGGATACCGGTCAGGTGGGTGGGTGTGGGAGAGGATCTGGAAGACCTGATCCCCTTTGACCGCATATCCTTTGTGGAGGGACTTCTTGGAGATGAGAAGCGGGGGTAGTATGAGGACTGTGAGCGGCAAAAAGGCAAAAGCTCTTCGCTGCCCTGGAGCTCAGGATGAAACCACTGCAGCCGGACCTGACGGTGGAAATACTCACATGGATCATTCCATATCATGAATGGATCCCGAGACATGAACAACGCACGGAAAATCGCCCTGATCACACTGGGTTGTCCGAAAAACGATGTGGATTCCGAGGTCATCGCAGGAGAGCTGGCACGCAACGGCATGGAACTTGTGGGAACGGAAGATGCCGATATCCTTCTCGTCAACACCTGCGGTTTTATTGAGGATGCGAGGAAAGAGTCCATAGATGCCATTCTCAAAGCGGTTGCACAAAAAAAGAAAGGACGCGGGAAGAAAGTGTTCGTGTGCGGCTGCCTGTCAGGGCGTTACAGGAAACAGCTTGAAAAAGAGATCCCCGAGGTGGACGGATATTTCGGTGTGGAAGCGTTCGAAGAGATAGGGCGCACCTTCATTGGTCCTTCATACTGCTATGATGAATCAGCCTGCGGAAACAGGCCCCTTTCAATACCCGTCCATTCGGCATACCTTAAGATCGCTGATGGCTGCGATCATCAGTGCACATTCTGTGCGATCCCCCTGATCAAGGGTAAGTACAGGAGCCGCAGCGTCCGGAGCATCGTAAGGGAAGCAGAGCTTCTTGCAGGGCGCGGGGTGAAAGAGTTGATACTCATAGCGCAGGATACAACCCGATATGGCCAGGATCTGGGCCAGGGTGAGGATATCACGGCTCTTCTGAAGCGTTTGGTGGAATTGGACGGGATACAGTGGATCCGCCTCATGTATGCGCATCCCATGCATGTCACCGATGGCCTTCTCGAGATGATGGCGTCTGAAGAAAAGATCTGTTCTTATCTGGATATTCCGCTGCAGCACATCTCCGATCAAATGCTTCGAAACATGGGCAGGGGTATGACACGTAAACATGTTGAGAAGCTCATCAATAACATCCGGAAGCGTGTAAACGGAGTCGTGCTGAGGACCGTCTTTATAACAGGTTTTCCCGGAGAGACTGAGGAAATGTTTCTCGAGCTTCTGGATTTCATCAGGGAGACACAATTCGAAAGGCTGGGAGCATTTGTTTACTCTCCCGAAGAGGGTACCAGGGCTTTTTCCTATAAGGCAGTGAATAAACAGTTGGCCAGAAGGAGATACAGGCAGATCATGGATACCCAGCGCGGGATCTCCGAAGGCTTGAACTTAAAATGGACAGGAAGAACAGTCCCGGTGCTGGTCGATGGTCTGGATAGCAGGGGATATCACGGCAGAACCTCTGGCGACTGTCTGGAGATCGATCAGAAAGTCCGGATCACCAACAATGCTGTGGTGGGTGAGATCGTTCCGGTCCGGATAACCCGCAGCAGTGCTTATGATCTTACAGGGATCTGTCTTTCTTGACTTTTGTGAGGGGAGGGATATTTCATTCAAAGTGGAGGAGTTATGAAGATAATACGAGCCGCAGGAGGGACAGGAGCAGGCCTTCTTTTGTGCGGAATGCTGCTCGCCCAGCTTCCTGAATATGCCATAGAGAGGGAAAAAAACGGGCCTGATTTTTACTATTCAGTAATCAGTATGGCCGCAGACAGTTCTGGCAGGAGCATATTCGAGATCCATGTCCAGATACCCTATGACGAACTTCAATTCGTCCAGTCAGGTGATGTTTTCAGGGCTGAATATGAGATCTCCCTGACCTTTTTCGATCTGCAAGGGGAACAGGCAGAGGCCAGGATTATCAAACAGGAAGTGTTCGCCTATGATTTCAAAGAGACCAATTCTCTCAACGCATTCAGTTTTCTAAGGCAGAGATTCGAATTTGTACCGGGGAAATATGATCTTCTTGTCAGTGTGATGGACATGGACAACCAGCTCGCGAGCAGACGTAAGTCCAGCCTTATCCTGCCGGATTACCATTCCTCTGACCTGGAAATCAGTGATCTGCTGATCGCAGACAGGATCAGTACAGATTCTGCGGGGATAATGACGTTTTTCCCGAATGTGCTGGCCAATATGGATGATTTTCAGAAATCCTTGTTGATATGGTTCGAAGTGTATAACCGTCTGCCCGGGGATTCCATCAGAATAGCCTATCAGATTTTCGACTACAGGGAGAAAGAGCAGAGAAAAGAAGTGATTTATCAGCACCTGAAGGGATGGAGAACGCCGGTCATCCTCGTGATCGATAAAGGGGAGCTGGAGAGCGGCAAATACATTTTTAAGATGACCGTGGGTGACAGCGATACAGGTATCATAAAAAATACGACCCTTGCGGTCAACTGGATCGGGATGCCGGTTTTTGCGTCGAATATGGAAAAAGCGATCGAACAGTTGAAGTACATCGCTAAATCGGGTGAGATCAAGAAACTGAAAAAGACAAAAGCTCCGGCAAAGGATCAGATGTTCAAGCAGTTCTGGCAGGAGAGGGATCCATCGCCCGGTACGGAAACAAATGAGCTGATGGAAGAATATTACAGACGCGTCGAATTCTCAAACACGACGTTCGGGACCTATGTGGAGGGATGGAAAACAGACCGCGGAATGGTCTATATCATTCTGGGACCGCCCAACGACATTGAAAGACATCCCTTTGATCCGGAATCGAAACCGTATGAGATCTGGTCCTATTACCGTGTCAACAGACAATTTGTGTTCGTGGATTATTCCGGTTTCGGGGAGTATCGCCTGATCACTCCGAACTGGGATGTTCTCCGGATGGACAGATGAAGCAACCTGAAGCAGGCACCGGATCAGAAGGGACGAGATTCCCAGTGCCAGGTTCCGGGCGGAATTTCACATGCGGGAGGAAGAGCGTTGAAACAATTACAGCTGGGCGTTTTTGCCTCTGGCAGGGGTTCGAATTTTCAGTCCATTCTGAATCATACAACGGATGGAACGCTGCATGCCGAAATCAGGCTGCTTTTAACGAACAATCCGGAAGCCGGGGCTCTGGAACTTGCCCGCGCATCCGCCATTCCAGATCTTGTCATCCGGAAAGACGATTTTCCATCACGAGACGTCTTCGTGGAAACAATGATTGAAAAACTGGCGCAGCATGGCGTGGAATGGATAGCGCTTGCAGGTTACATGAAGAAAATACCTCAGGAAGTGGTTAAGGTTTACAGGAACCGGATCGTTAATATTCACCCTGCACTGCTTCCGTCTTTCGGTGGAAAAGGATTGTACGGACATCATGTTCATCAGGCGGTACTGGATTATGGGTGCAAGGTGACGGGGGTCACCGTTCACCTTGTGGATGAAGCATACGATCACGGTCCCATCATAGCACAGAGGCCAGTTCCCGTGGAAGACAGCGATACGCCCGATACGCTTGCAGCCCGCGTGCTTCAGGTGGAGCATGCGCTTTATCCTGAAGTTCTGGAAATCATCGCGCAGGGCAGACTGGCGATACAGGGTAACAAGGCTTCCATACTGCCTCACAGCATGCATTAAAACTGATCATAAAACACATCAGTCAACCAGGAGCCTTCTTAAAATACGGAAAAATTACCTCAAATCTTCCGTGGCATTCCCTTTGCATATTTCACAAGTATTCATTACATTACTACTGTAATCCTGTCAAAAAAATAATAAAATATTTTCCGGAAAATTCAGGGAGTGAAATCTGTATGGCTGTACATGAGGCAGCTCCCCCATGGAGAAAGGAGGAGATATTGGCAGAGCCACGACGTGCATTGATCAGCGTTTCGGATAAGACCGGAATTGTCGAATTCGCCCGCAAGCTTGTCGCTTTTGGATATGAAATCGTGTCTACGGGTGGGACGGCGAGTCTTCTGAAAGAGAACCACATCCCGGTGATCCCGATAGATGAAGTCACAGGATTTCCTGAAATGATGGATGGCAGAGTTAAAACCCTTCATCCAAATATACACGGTGCAATTCTGGGACTGAGGGACAGAAAGGATCATGCGGCCAGAGCTAAAGAAATGGGGATCAAATGGATTGATATGGTCGTGGTCAATCTGTATCCTTTTGAGAAAACTCTTAAGAAAGAAGGGGTCACGATCGAAGAGGCTATCGAGAATATCGATATCGGAGGACCCACCCTGCTTCGCAGCGCTGCCAAGAACCATCCGTTCGTGACGGTGATCACGGATCCCGAAGATTACGACCGGGTTCTGGAGGAGCTCGGCAAAGGAGAAATATCCCTTAAAACCCGGCAAGCCCTCGCTGTGAAAGTTTTCAAACGGACAGCTGACTATGATGGCGCGATAGACCGGCATCTGTCCGGCATCTTTCTCGGTGAATCTGTCCTCCGGCTCAAATACGGGGACGGACAGCAGCTGAGATACGGTGAGAACAGCCATCAAACTGCCGCTTTCTACAAGGATAAAAACTGCCGCGAGACAGCGGTTTCGAGCGCCGAAATTCTTCAGGGAAAGGCAATGTCCTACAACAACTATATTGATGCGGATGCAGCACTGGAAGCGGTAAAGGACCTGAAGGGGCAGATCGGCGTGGCTGTGATCAAACATACCAATCCCTGCGGTTATGCGACGGGAGAGACAGCGGTTGAAGCGCTTGAAAGAGCCTGGTACGGGGACCCCATATCTGCTTTCGGTTCCGTTATTGCATGCAACTCGAAAGTGGATCTGGATTTTGCCAGGTTTTTAAAAGGTAAGGACGTGGATCATTTCGGGTATACCATTATCAAAAACAGGCTGGTACCGCAGAAGGCTCCGAATAAATTTGTGGAAGTGCTCATCGCTCCGGATTATGACGAAGATGCGCTTGAGCTTTTTGGTGAATCGAAGACGCTGCGTGTCCTCAGGCTGACCCGTCCGGACAAAGAGGAAACAGAAACAAAGACCTACCGCAAAATCACCGGGGGAATGCTGGAAATGGATCGTGACCTGGCCTTATGGGAAAAATTCGAGAGTGTGACGAAGATTGTTTTCCCGGAAGCCATGAAGGGACTGGCGGAATTTACTTATAAAGCGTGCAAGCACACAAAATCCAACGCTATTGTACTTGGAAGAGCTTACCGTCCCGGATACTATCAGGTCGTGGGCATGGGTGCAGGCCAGCCCAACAGGGTAGATTCCCTCAGGAAATTGTCGGTCACAAAAGCACAGGAAAATCTGCAGATCGAGTATGATCTCATCAAACCCGGTATACCTCTCGAAGATTATATCAGAAAGGTGTTTGGGGAGATGGTGCTTGCTTCAGATGCGTTCTTCCCGTTCGACGACACGGTGCGGACAGCGGCTGAATTCGGTATCCGCTATATCGTTCAGCCCGGAGGATCGTTGAGGGATGCAGATTCGGTCAATGCATGCAACGAACTGGGTATTTCCATGGCTCTGATGGGTCTGAGACATTTCCGTCATTGATACAGGTGCATGAAAATTGCAGGTCGGCTCAAAGGATGCTGGATGATACGTGTTTTTTGTTTTTAGAAAAAAGCGATAACCTACCACAGGAGGTCATAAATATATGCTACCGGTACTTTTTAGGTTAGGACGTCTTGAGATACATGGATACGGCCTGCTTCTGGCGGTCTCCTTTCTCGTCGGGATATACTGGGCTATGTACCGCGCCCAGAAACGGGGATTGGACCGCAACAAGATCATGGATATGTCACTGATCATTATCATCAGTGCAGTGGTCGGTTCCCGGTTTTTCTACGTGATAACCCATATCGATGAATTCCGCGGGCACTGGCTTGACTCAATCAGCCCTTTCCAGAGCTCAGGTACCATTGGCATCGCCGGATTGAGCATGCTGGGGGGCGTGGTTCTTGCCATAGCGGCAATTCTTATTTATTGCAGGATCAAGAAACTCCCGTTGTTAAAAATCCTCGATGTGATGGCACCCTGTTTCGCCATGGGTCTTTTTTTAACGCGTATCGGATGTTTTTTAAATGGATGCTGTTTCGGAAAACCGAGTGATTTGCCCTGGGGTATCCGTTTCCCCCTGAACAGTGCCGCAGGATCTATCTTTCAGGAAACCATTCATCCCACACAGCTCTATTCATCCCTCTATGGTCTGGTGATCCTGCTGGTGATCCTGATTCTGGAACGCAAGCCGCGGTTCACCGGATTTTCAGCAGCGGTTTTTTTCGTGATGTACGGGACAGGCAGATTCCTGGTGGACTGGGTGCGTTACTACGAAACCTCAGTTACTTTTTCCGTTCTTGGAACCCTTTTCACATTCAATCAGGTTATCTCGTTGTGTATGGCACTTGCGGGTGTGATCTTCCTCTTAAAGCACAGGAAAGCAGGAAGACCAGAGTGAAAAAACTTGATTTTGTTAATTATTTTCTATAAATTTATAAGATTAAAATAATTGTTCGCCCTTTAATATCTAAGGAGGGGGCTATGAAAGCAAATTCATTGAAGAGTCCTGTCCTGATCGCCGTGCTGGTTGGACTTACATGGTTTCTAGGCTGTGGGGGTCCCAAACAAACAGTGCAAAACGACGCTTCCTCAGAAGAAGCCGCAGATATTGACGAGTTGCTTGGCCTGAAAGAGGAACCTGAAGCACCTCCTGAAAGCGAGAATCTGGCTGAAGATGATGTGCTCAAGCTTCTGGGAGTAACGGAGGAGGGACAGCCTGCCAAAGATCAGGGAACAAAAGCTCCGGCCGGTGCCGAAGCATTGGATGAAAGTGTGCCTGAAAGAAGAGAGATTCCGTCTGAAAGCAGTGCTCCAAAAACAACCACGAGCAGCTCAAGACAACCTGAAGCCTCCACAGCGTATAAAGAGGCTGAACCTGATGTGGTGAAGCCTGCGCCTCAATGGAAAGGCAGCACGTTCGATGAACGTTATCAGGAAGCCCTACAGGATTACAGAGCGAGACGATACCGTGATGCCATTCAGAAATTCGAATCCCTTCTGGATGAAGATGCCCGGAACGAACTCGCTGATAACTGCCAGTACTGGATTGGAGAATCCTACTGGGGGATGAGCAACTACCAGCAGGCTATCGTCGCATTTTACAAGGTTTTCTCTTTCAACAGGTCCAATAAAAATCCGGATTCGCAACTTAAGATCGGGCTGTGTTACATGCGTATGAATGAAAACGAGAAAGCGAAGGAAGAGTTGCAGAAGGTCATTGATAATTATCCGGCGAGTGAATTCGTCGGTACGGCGAAACGGTTCTTAAAACAGCTTGAAAATTAGGAGACCCTGCCGAGATATTCTTTTCAGGGGGCTGCGGGTTCAGCAGGAGCATTCAATCTCTTTCAAGGGATCTCATGAAGGGAAAATATAAAATATTAATGGTCTTTCCGGAAATCGCACCTTTTGCGAGGACAGGGGATCTTGCGGATGTCGGTTCCGCGCTGCCCAGGATTTTAAAGGATATGGGTCATGATGTGCGTCTGATCACTCCGCAGTACCGTATGACGAACGAACGTAAATATGTTTTAAGGGATGTCATTCGTCTGCAGAATATCGAAGTTCCCCTTGGAAAGGAAAGACTCAAGATCAACGTGAAATCAGCATTCCTGCCCAACTCCAAGGTGCAGGTGTATTTTATTGACTATAAACCTTTTTTCTTCAGAGAAGGGATATACCGTAACCCCAGGAACGGACTCGAGTATCCGGATAACGATAAAAGGTTCATTCTCTTTTCCAAGGGTGTGCTGCAAACCCTTGTGAAGCTTCAATGGCAACCGGATGTGATCCATTGCCACGACTGGCAGACCGGAATGATCCCCTTCCTGTTGAAGAGCAGCTATGCTGACGATCCGTTCTTCAAAAAAATATTCTCCCTTTTTACAGTGCATGATTTTAAAAAGCAGGGTCAATTCAACTCCGACTGTATTGCGCAAATGGTCATGGACAGGGAACAGGATGAAGTGCAGCGGAAAGACGGAGGGAAATGCAGCTTTCTGAAAACAGGATTGGAATTTGCGGATGTTGTCAGCACGGTCAGCGAAAATTATGTGAAAGAGATAAGCTCGGATTCCGTTTTCGATCCCAGCCTTCCGGAACTTTTGAAATCCAGGAAGGATAGTTTGTACGGCATATCCCACGGAATCGACACAGCGTTCTGGAATCCGGAGGATGATCCTTCCATTACGGCACATTATTCAGTCAGCCATCTCGAAGGTAAAAGCGAGAACAAAAAGACACTCATGGAGAGGTTCGGGATACCGTTTTCAGCGAAGAGGCCGGTGATTGCCATGGTATCCGATCTCACTGAAGAAAAGGGCACGGGTCTCGTTGCGGAGTCCATAGGGGAAATCATGAAAATGGATGTCGTGCTTGTTCTTCAGGGTTCCGGTGATAAAGCGTTTCAAAAATTCTTTGCAGCAGCGGTCAGGAAATACCGTGAACGAATAGTGCTGCAGGCTGACAGGGATCAGGATCTGACGCGTCATATTCTTGCAGGATCGGATATTGTCCTGGTTCCCTCGAAGAACGAACCCTGCAGTCTTCTCCCGCTTGCGGGCATGAGATACGGGGCAGTTCCGTTTGTAAGTAAAACAGGAGGATTCGTCGATACAGTTGTACCTTTCAGCCCGAGCACAGGAAAAGGGACGGGATTTCATTTTCCCGTTTCGGACAGGGGGCAGTTCATCAGGACGCTGAACCGTATCGTCACTCTGTACGGGAATCAGAATGTATGGCAGAAGATCGTGAAGAACGGGATGCGTGAAGATCTTTCCTGGAATACACCTGCAAAGAAATACATTCAGCTTTACCATAGATGCGCAATGAAAAGAAAATGATTCCGGGCTGCGATTGTTGATCCGGCGAGTAGGCGAAAGGTTACGCAATGCAAGGCATTAAAGTCTCTGTCAATTATGTGGGTGCGCGGCTGGATGTTGTCCTGCTTACGATCACCGGGTATGTTGACACCACGACCTGCCTGGACCTTACCAAACAGATACAATCTCTCATGAAACAGAAACGTTATCAGATCATTGCTGATCTGGGGGAAGTTTCCTACATCAGCAGTGCGGGGTGGGGAGTATTCGTGGGAGAGATAAAGAATATCAGGGAAAAAGGCGGTGATATCAAGATCGTACAGATGACTCCGGAAGTTTTCGAAGTCTTCGAAATGCTGGAATTCAACCGCATTCTCAATTATTACGATTCCATCGAAGAAGCCATCGACGAGTTCGATATCATCCGGGGCATCAATATAACGAAGCCGGAAGAGAGAAAAGGCGTTCCTCAGATTAGTGCCAAAAAGCATGTGCGTTACCCGGGTTCTCCTGTGGCTTCCACCGGTCAGACCGGGATTTCAGAGGATACCGGACGGAAAGAAAAACTGCCCGTGAAGGATTATCCGCTCGTGGAAAAGATCAAGTTGATCGTGGTGGAAAATCCGATCTGGGGGATCAGGAGCATACAGAAGCAACTCAGACTGGAGAAATACGGAAATGCAAAGATCAACTTATTAAAACTGCATTCGCTCTTGAAGAAGCTGAACCTTGAAACCAAAGTTAAAAGATACAGGTTTTACCGGTCCAGATAATGGGCTGACTTACAGTGGGGTGTGTGTATGATGACATCCGTGCATCGGATGTTTTTTTTATTTGGGCTTTTTGAGAGGGGGATGGGTGGTATGTTATTTGCATTTCAAAGCCATGTCGGAGACGGAACATTTTGCAATCGTGGAGTGGAATCATGGCAGAATTGAGTGCAAAAAGACAAACTAAGCGTTTACAATACCTTACGACGATTCTTGCTGCTCTATCTTTAGGATTTCTGGCCAGTGCTGTTCATGTACAGTCCCAGGAGAATTCCCAATGGAGTAAATCCGTCAGGTCTTTGAATGTTTTTCAACCAGGTGATGCAGTGCGCATACAGATATGGGAACTCTATCAGGATGAGGAGAGAACCCTGCCTTTGAGCGGGGATTATCCCATCAATTCAGAAGGTTTTATCATTCTTCCCATTATAGGGGAGGTCCGTGTCAAGGGTGTCACTGCGTATGAACTGATGCAGACATTACAGGAGAAGTTCACACAATACCTGAGGAATCCCTATATTTACGTCAGGCCGTTGATCCGTGTCACGATGCAGGGCGCATTCAACAAGTCGGGAGTATACTATGCTGATCCTGCCAGTTCGCTCTGGAATCTCGTGGCACTGGCGGACGGTCCGGCTGCTGATGCAGACCTCAAAAGAATGAGGGTGGAACGCACCGGACAGGTCGTGATGAAGGATTTACTGCACAGTTACGAAAAAGGGTATTCTCTCGAGGAAATCGGGATCGAGACAGGTGACCAGATCATCACTCCCGGAAGAGGCGGATTTAACTTCGGATTCATGATCACGCTGGTGAATCTTTTTACATCACTTGCGCTGCTCTACCTCAGGCTGCGTACAGGCTCCTGGTAATAATGACCCAAAGAAGGGAGTAAAAAAAGGATCCATCGATGGAAGATTTTTTTGAAGAAAAAAACAACAATGAAAGTTTGGACCTCAGGCGTTACCTCCGTGTCATTCTGAAAAAATGGTGGCTCGTGGGACTGGTCACTCTGGTCGTGACAGTTCCCTGGATCCTTTACCTGAAAAAACAACCGCCGGTTTATGAAGCGGAAGCATGGATCAGTTTTGAGAATGTAGGCGGTGAACTCCCTGAAAATCTCATACAGCAGCGCAGTTTGAAACTGAAAAGCCGGAGCTTTGTCGAAGAAGTGACTGCGGAACTGGGGCTGACCGTACAGCTTATACAGGAAGAGGACAAACCCGAGCTTTTACGGAACGATGTCTTCAACAAGATCGCGACCACTTCGACTGCCGTAACGGGTATTTATTCCTTTCTTTATTACCCCATAGGGACCTGCGCGATTTACAGGGGTATGTCCCGTGTGGACAGCCTTTTCGTCAAGAATCTGACAGAGGACACTGTCACCTATAACGGGATATCGTTCGCTTTGAAGGAAGGATTATTCAGGAACCGGAATAGTGTTGCCTTCGAAGTAAAGGATTTCAGGGGCACGGTGAAATCCCTGCGGGACCGGGTCAGGGTCAATTTCAGCAGAACCGGGGATCTGATGAGCATTTCACTCAGAGACAATGATCCGCATCTGGTCAGCCAGACCGTGAATTTGCTTGGAGAGATCTTTATCTATAAAAGCATAGAAATAGAAAGGAATCAGAGCCGGCTCATCAGCAATTATCTGAGGGATCAGCTGGATATCGTTCAGTCGGAACTCAACAAGTCCGACGATCAGCTGAAACGTTTCCGGGATACCTATCTTGTGGGACTTGATGAGACGACGAGGAGATCTCTGAACAGTATGGAGACCATGCAGACCACGATGGCCAGCCTTACGATGCAGAAGCAGGAACTCGAAATGCTGCTCAACAGGCTGAATCCCTTATCGGACGATGTAGATTTGGGAAAGGCTGAACGTTACGTGTACAGAGAGCTGGCCAGAAGGCCCATATTTGAAGGGAATGCGGATATGACCGTAGCCAGGCAGCAGATGGACGATATGGATCAGATCCGAGCAGGCCTGCTCAACAACTATCCGGAGACCAATCCAAGGGTAGTGGAACTCTCTGAACAGATAAATGTCATTGAAGAGAAGATATCCCGTCTGGCGAACGAAAAGGTGAGGGCACTGGACGGCCAGATCCATGAAATGACCATTTCAATCGATTCTCTGGAGAAGCGCCTCAGCACCCTCCCTGCGGAAGCCCTCAGACAGTTGAAAATGGAACGCGAAAGACGGGCCAACGAGGAGATATATCAGGAAATTCTGAGACGGTACAAGGATGCACAGATCTCAGAAGCGGTAACCGTGGAGAATGTGTCCTGGGTGGACCGGGCCATTCCGCCGGACAGGCCTCTCAGTGCGGACAAGAAAAAGAAAGCAATTCTGGGAGCCTTTATCGGTATGTTTCTCGGAGTAGGGATCGTACTGTTGCTCGAGGCAGCTGACAGGAGCATCAAGACCCGTGATGATGTGAAAAGGCATTTGAAGATACCGCTCCTCGGGATCATTCCCATGGTGAAGTTCGATGAATACGAACTCCAGGATTCTGAAAAAGCGAAAAGCATCAGCTCTCAGATCGTTACACATGATTATTCACCCACACCCGTGGGAGAGGCGTACCGATCCCTGAGGACCAATCTTCTTTTCTCCAAGGGCGTCGGACCCCTGCATACGCTGGCCATCGGCAGTGTTTCTCCGGGAGAGGGCAAATCCTTCACAGCAGCCAACCTGGCGATAACTCTGGCACAGCAGAAGTCCAATACGCTGCTGATCGATGCAGATCTCAGGCGCGGTGTTTTACACAATACCTTCAACTGTCCGAAAAAACCCGGGCTGACCAATTATCTCACAGGGGTGGCCGCACTTGAGGATGTCCTTCACGAGACCTATATTCCAAATCTCACGCTTATCACCTGCGGATCGATGATACCCAATCCATCCGAATTACTGGGATCGGTCCGGATGAAGCGGTTCATAGAAGGCATCTCAAAACGGTATGATTTTGTCATTTTTGATACTCCGCCGCTGATCGCCACTTCCGATGCCATCATTCTGGGAACGCTTGTGGACGGGATCGCAGTGCTGATCCGGGCCGGTAAGACCAACAGGGACGATTTACAGCGGAAGCTTGAGATGTTCCAGAACGTTCAGGCAAAAGTCGCCGGGGCAATTCTCAATTGCGCCGGTGTGGAAATTGCACATGAGGGATACAGTTATTACCGGTATTAATAGGAAAAGGTTATGCGTTTTTTAGTAACAGGGGGAGCCGGGTTCATTGGATCGCATCTGTGTGAACGACTGTTACATAAAGGGCATGACGTTATTTGTTACGATGATTTTAATGACTATTACGATCCTGAAATCAAAGAGCGGAATATCGAGAACTGCCGGCAGTCCAGTGTCTTCAAAGGGATCAGGGGGGATATACTAGACTGGAAAACATTGAGTCGCACTTTTGATAAAGAGTCATTCGATATCACCGTTCATCTGGCAGCCCGTGCCGGTGTGAGGCCTTCTATTCAGGATCCGCTTCTTTATCAAAAAGTCAATGTGGAAGGCACAGCCCAGATACTCGAACTCTGTGCCAGGCATCGCATCCGGAAGCTCATTGTGGCTTCCTCCTCATCGGTTTATGGAAAGAACCAGAAGGTTCCATTCTCAGAATCGGATCCGGTAGATCATCCTGTATCGCCCTACGCTGCCACGAAAAAGGCCTGCGAACTACTTTCGTACACCTATCATTCGCTTTACGGAATGCCCGTTACGTGTCTCCGTTTTTTTACCGTATATGGACCCCGCCAGCGTCCGGATATGGCCATTCACAAGTTTACAAGAGCCATTATCGAGGGTAAGGAAATCCCTTTGTATGGAGATGGTCACAGCCGCAGGGATTACACGTATATCAGTGATATCATTGATCAAGCGATAAAACGGTGCAACGGATATCATATTTATAATCTCGGAGAATCGCGCACTACGGAGTTGGGTGAACTGATCGGACGGATCGAGAAAGCCGCGGGCAGGAAAGCGAAGATCAAGCCGCTTCCGGATCAGCCGGGGGATGTCCCGGTTACTTATGCAGATATTTCGAGGGCGAGAGAGGAACTGGGATACAATCCTCAGGTCCAGGTAGAGGAGGGGATACCCGGATTCGTGGAATGGTTTTTAAAAGAATATAACAAGTAGAGAAATATGGTCAGGGAAAAAGAACTGTTCATTATCCGCCTGATGAAGATCACGGATACTGCTGTCATCGCCATATCTTTCTTTGCCGCATATTTCATAACACTGGGTGTGAAGCAGTATCTCGACCTCGGTGAACTCGCTTTTGCATCGGATTTTTCACTGGGCGCTTCTTTCCGGTTCCTGAGCAATATGATCTGGCTTGTCTTCATCACGGTTCCGGCCTGGGTCTATCTGATGTCCATGGATGGTGTATACGAAAATTTCAGGACCAAGCTCCTGATCGAGATTATATGGCGTGTCCTGAGAACCGGACTGGTTTCGATTCTCGTACTGGGAAGTGTGGTCTTTTTACTGAAAATGACTCTGACGAGCCGGCTCTATGTCGCCATATTTGCTGCTTCGGCATTTGTAGGCCTCAGCGTGGATAAGATGTGCTGGAGATGGATACTGGACTACGCTTTCAGGCAGGGTTACAATCTCACAAACATGCTTGTAGTGGGAACAGGAAGGAGATCGACAGATTTCATTCAGGCTGTGAAGGCTCATTCCAACTGGGGGCTTCGTATCGTAGGCCTGATCGATGACGATCCGAAACTGCTCGGAAAACGGATCATGGATTATGAGGTGATCGGGAGGATCAGGGATATCCCGCGTATCGTAAGGGAAAATGTCATTGACAGGATTATTTTTGTTGTACCCCGCCTCTGGCTCAACCGTATTGAGGAGGCTATTTACCATTGCGAAAGAGAGGGTATCGTTACGGCTGTGTCCGTGGATCTGTACAAGCCCAAACTTGCAAGGATGCAGCAGACGGATTTCGCCGGTATTCCCCTGATCATGTTCCAGACCTCCATCGCAAAAGAATGGCAGCTGTTCCTGAAACGCGTGCTTGATGTTGTGATCGCTCTATTGGGTATCCTATTGCTTTCTCCGGTATTCCTGATATCCATTATCGGTATCGCAGTTTCCTCGAGGGGTCCTCTGTTCTACAAGCAAATACGCTGCGGCATGAATGGCCGCACGTTTACACTTTACAAGTTCCGGTCCATGTTCGTTGGTTCTGATATGCGAAAAAAGGAACTGGAGCGTCAAAACGAGATGAACGGGCCTGTTTTTAAGATGAAGCACGATCCCCGGGTCACCTCGTTCGGCCGGTTCATGCGCAAACTGAGCATTGATGAAATACCCCAGCTGTTCAACGTATTCCGGGGGAACATGAGCCTGGTGGGGCCCAGACCCCCGCTGCCTGCGGAAGTGGATATGTATGAAACATGGCAGAGACGCCGTTTGAGCATGAAGCCCGGACTTACCTGTATATGGCAGGTCAGCGGCCGGAACAAGATCGATTTCGAAAAATGGATGGAAATGGATCTCAAGTACATCGATAATTTTTCACTTTGGCTGGATTTCAAATTAATGTTCCGGACTATTTTTGTGGTTTTGACCGGATACGGTGCTGCCTGATCCTCTCTTTCGACCGCATGAAAAGGTCGTTCAGTAATACCGCATGTACGCCACATGCGCGCCGGAGAGTGCGAGCCTGAACCGCACTCCCGGCCGGTCGATAAATCCATCCAGAATAAAGGCTGCTTTTTGGAAATTCCTGTTCATCATCGAATGAGTGTAAGGATGAGAGTGTTAATGATCGCTCCGGAGCCTGTCTTTGAGCCCCGGGGAACCCCTATGAGTGTCGTGGGAAGGCTGAAAGCCCTCTCGGATATGGGACATGCCGTTGACCTTGTAACATACCCCATGGGCCAGCCGGTGAATGTGCCGGATGTCCGCTTTCTGCGAATCCCCGCTGTCCCAGGTGTGCGCAGGGTGAAAATCGGTCCTTCCCCGGCAAAGATCCCGCTCGATCTCCTTCTGTTCTTCAGGACGGTCATTCAGCTTTTTAAAAAACGGTATGATCTGATTCATACGCATGAGGAAGCCGGTTTCTGGGGTGTTCCACTTTCGCGCATGATGGGTATCCCCCATATTTACGATATGCATTCGAGCCTTCCCCAGCAGCTGAAAAATTTCCGTTTCAGCAATTCCAGGATTCTCTTCCGTCTTTTCGAGAGTCTCGAAAGGTGGATACTGAAATACTCCAGCCAGGTCATTACTATCTGTCCGGATCTCGAAAAGCACGTCAGGTCACTTTTTCCTGAACGGGATTCCGTGATGATCGAGAATGTCATTGATTACGGAATGATTTTCGGTGAAGAGGACCGTTCAGGAGAGATTCGCGCTGATCTGGGATTGAAAGGCCGCAGGGTCGCCCTTTATGCTGGCACTTTCGAGCCGTATCAGGGGATCGATATGCTGATCCAGAGCGCAGCAGGTGTTTCTCAAAATGAGCCGGGCATCTGTTTTGTTCTGGTGGGAGGACATCCCGAACAGGTCGCACATTATAAAAACAGGGTTCATGAACTCGGACTGGACGGTTATTTCATTTTTACAGGACAGGTGCTGCCTCAGGAGGTCTCGAGTTATATCAATATTGAGGAAATACTTTTATCTCCCAGAATTTCCGGTACCAATACGCCCCTGAAGCTGTACAGTTATCTTCGCTCGGGTGTACCCATTGTTGCAACGCGTCTTCTCACCCATACCCAGGTGCTGAACGATGAAGTCGCCTGCCTCGTGGAACCCACACCGGAAGGTCTGGCCCAGGGTATGCTCACTGTGCTGCGGTCGCCGTCCAGGGCGAGGAAATGGGCTGTCAGCGCGAAGAAGCTTGCCGGCAGCCGGTACAGTTATGCGGTTTATCTGGATCGTTTAGGAAAAGCGATCGATAACGCTATGGAGAGAGGGGTCTGAAGATGTGCGGTATTTGCGGGATTGTTTACAAAGACAAGAGACAGCCTGAGATGGGCGATCTCAGGCGTATGTGCGACACTCTCAGGCACAGGGGACCGGATGCTGAAGGGCAGAAAATACTCGGGCCGGCAGGGCTTGGTATGCGCAGGCTTTCGATCATTGATCTGGTCACCGGTGATCAGCCTCTTTCCAATGAAGACACGACCGTATGGATCGTGTTCAACGGAGAGATCTATAATTTTCAGGAGATACGCGGGGAGCTTGAACAGAAGGGGCATCGTTTTGCGACTAAAAGTGACACCGAATCTATCGTGCACGGGTATGAGGAATGGGGGGAACTTGTATGCCAGAGGCTGAACGGGATGTTCGGTTTCGCCATATGGGATTCCGGAAAGAAAAGGCTGGTTCTCGCAAGGGACCGTCTGGGAATCAAACCGGTTTACTACTATGAAGATGACGAAAAGCTGGTGTTCGGATCCGAGATCAAAGCCATACTGCAATGTCCGGACGTGCACAGGAATCTGGATATCAACGCCCTGAACAACTACCTGACATTCGAATATATTGCCTCTCCGCGTTCCATATTTAAAGAGATCCGGAAACTCGAACCCGGACATACGCTGGTCATGGAGAATGGAAAATGCCGGACGCAGGCTTACTGGGAACTCAGACCGGAGGAGAAGCCCTGGCGTTTTCAGGATGCTTCCGACCATCTCTCTGAACTGTTGAAAGATGCGGTGCGCTACCGTCTGATCTCGGATGTCCCTCTGGGGGCGTTCCTCTCCGGCGGTATCGATTCCTCTATCCTGGTTTCGCAAATGGCACAGCTCATGGACAGACCTGTCAAAACCTTCTCAATCGGATTCAAGGAATCCACTTACAATGAGCTCAAATACGCCCGTTCGGTTGCAGAGAAATACCACACGGAACATTATGAATTCATGATAGAAGCCAAAGCCCTTGAACTGACCGAAAAACTGGTGAAACATCTCGACGAGCCTTTCGGGGATTTCTCCATATTCCCGACCTATCTTGTTTCGAAAATGGCCAGGGACTACGTGACCGTCACGCTTTCCGGGGACGGCGGAGACGAGCTGTTCGCGGGATACGATACATACCGGGCACACCGTTTCGACAGAAGGTTTTACCACAGGCTGCCGAAGCTGGTGAAGAAGGGGATCGGCGGCATGGCAGACCGTTTCCCCCCTACGGAAAAGAAGAAAGGGATGGTGAACAGTTTCAAGCGCTTCATTGAGGGCACGAGACTTCCAAAAGAGCTCGCTCATGCCCGGTGGATGGTATTTTTAAACTCAGAGGGAAGGGAAGCGCTTCTTACTCCTGACTGTCTTGCTTCGATCGATGAAGAACCGTACGATTTCATTTTCCGGCACAGCCGTTCTGTGGAAGGGCTTGATGATGTGACGCGTACAGGCTATGTCGATGTCAAAACCTATCTGGTGGACGACA
Source organism: uncultured bacterium (assembly GCA_964464265.1). GTDB lineage: Bacteria > Zhuqueibacterota > QNDG01 > QNDG01 > DSAB01 > CAYXFJ01. The sequence goes on along the minus strand of CAYXFJ010000001.1, from coordinate 16,249 downwards.
TCCTCGTGAAAGTGGACCGGATGTCCATGGCCACGTCGCTTGAAGCGCGGGTGCCGTACCTCGACCACCGGATCGTGGAGTTCGTTTTTTCCCTGCCTCCGGATTTTAAGATGAAGGGATTTGACACCAAGATCCTTCTGAAAAAAACCTTCTGGAATGCTTTGCCTGTCGAGGTGCAGAAAAGGGATAAGCAGGGATTCAGCATTCCTATCAAGAACTGGATACGGACGGATCTCAGGGATATGATGCTGGATCTTCTTTCAGAGAAGAGGATCAGGCAGCAGGGATTTTTTCAGGCGAAGCATGTTTCCAAACTGATGGATGAACATCTTAAGGGGCTCAGGAACCACAGTCATCTTCTCTGGGCGCTCATGGTGTTTGAACAATGGTATGAACTTTACGGAAAACCTGCATGAAAGAGGATCGGCCAGGGAAAGGATGGAGAATGGAAGAACAAAAAAGCAACGAAAAGCTCATCGCTGAAATCAAAAACTACTGGAACGAGCGGATACACGATCTCGAAATCGTCAAACATCCGGTCGGAACTCCGGGATTTTTCAGGGATCTGGATGAATACAGGTTTGATAAACTGAGATACCTGCCGCGTGTCGTCAATTTTTCGGGATATCCGGGCAAAAAGCTCCTTGAGATCGGATGCGGAACAGGGGTCGACCTGGTCAGGTTTGCCAGGGGCGGAGCGGATGTCACCGGTGTGGATCTGTCAGAAACAGCGATTCGCCTGGCCGGACAGTATTTTGCCCATGAAGGCCTGAAGGCAAACCTGCGGGTGATGAACGGAGAGGCACTGGAATTTCCCGACAATCATTTCGATGTGGTTTACGCTCACGGTGTGCTGCAGTATACAGCCAATGCTCAGGCCATGGTGAACGAGGTTTTCAGAGTGCTCAGACCCGGCGGGATTTTCATTGCCATGGTGTACAACAGGAAGGGATGGCTGAATGTCATGTCCCGTTTTTTCAAAGTCGGGCTGGAGCATGCGGATGCGCCCGTACTCGAGAAGTATACCATTGCCGAGTTCAGGAATATGCTCTCCGGTTTTTCCTCTGTAAAGATCAGGCCGGAGAGGTTTCCTGTGAAATCAAGGCTTCATAAAGGTGTCAAGGGATTTTTCTTCAACACTTTTTTTGTCGGGGGATTCAATATCATTCCCAGAGCAATGACCCGGAAAACCGGTTGGCATCTTATGGCGTGGGCTGAAAAAGGGGTATAGCGCCCGGGTCCTGCATGAGTGGAGCGGGGCGGAGAGAAAATTTCACGGATCAAAAAAATCTGGATGTCAAAATGGAAAGAGATATCATTTCGCTGTCGGATCGTAAGTTCGATCTGGTCATTGTGGGAGCTGGAATTTACGGAGCAGCCATAGCATGGGACGCAACCCTGAGAGGACTTTCGGTAGCTCTGATCGACAAGGGGGATTTCGGGAGTGCAACCACTGCGAACAGCCTGAAGATCGTGCATGGCGGTTTGCGGTATCTTCAGACCCTGGATTTCAAACGGATGAGGGAATCCATCAGGGAACGAACGATCCTCATGCGCATTGCCCCGCATCTCATACATCCTCTTACCTGCGTCATGCCCACATACGGGTATCTTATGAAGGGGCCTCTGGTCATGCAGGCCGGTATGATCATGAACGATATCATCAGTTTCGACAGGAACCGTGGGGCAGATCCTGAAAAGAAAATACCGGCAGGAAGGATCATATCCAGAGCGGAGTGTATGAGGCTCATTCCCGGACTGGACGGGAACCGGGTGACCGGCGGAGTGGTATGGACGGATGCACAGATGCTTAACAGCGACCGCCTGCTCCTCTCTTTTGTTCTTTCAGCTTCCAACGGAGGAGCCGTGGTCGCCAATTACGTGAAGGCTGCAGGCTTCATCAGGGAAAACGGCAGGATAAAAGGCGTTAAGGCTCTGGACCTCCTTTCAAGTCAGCCTCTTGATATCCAGGCGGATCTGGTGATCAATGCTTCAGGAGGGTGGGTGGACAGGATTCTGGACGATGCGGGCCGTCATTCCGGCTGTGTCAAACTCTCGACTGCCATGAACCTTGTTGTGAACAAAAAGATGCTGCCCGATTACGCGGCAGGCGTGAATGGATCTTTTACCTATACCAGACCCGACGGGAGCATGTATAACGGCAGAAGGGTGCTGTTTCTGACTCCCTGGAATGACAAGACTTTGATCGGAACCTATCACAGGCCGTATGACGGCAATCCGGATGATCTGCGGGTGACGGAGAACGAGATAGAGGATTTTCTGAAAGATGTGAACAGTGCAGTGCCGGCCGATCCGGTAAAGAGAGAGGACATTTCTTTCTTTCACAAGGGTTTCCTGCCCATGGAAGGGGTGAATGCGGATACCGGGGAAGTCAGACTGACCAAACACTACAGCATCCGCGATCACGGCCTGCAGGACAAGCTCGAGGGTCTGATCAGCGTCATCGGGGTGAAGTATACAACGGCGAGAGATGTTGCGGAAAAGACAGTGGATCTGGCCGTGAAAAAACTGGGAAAGGGCGAGAGCCGTTCGCGTTCCCGGGTGACACCCCTGGATGGAGGAAATATTGCGAGGTTGGGGGATCTGGAGGAAAGTGCAACGGAAAAAGAAAACAGGAAAGGACTTGAGCCGTCCCAGATGAAGCGTCTTGTAATCCATTACGGATCTAACTACCCGGAGGTGCTGGCCTGGACAGCAAAGAAGCCTGACGCGCGGAGACGGGTTTCGAAAGATTCGGAAGTTCTTCTGGCAGAAATTTATCATGCTGTGCATAATGAAATGGCGGTCACCCTCAGGGATACAGTGCTGCGCCGGACGGATCTCGGCTCCTCCGGTCCGCCGGGTGACGAGGCACTCAGGGCTTGCGGTCGGGTCATGGCCAGAGAGCTGGGGTGGGACAGGAAGCGCCTCGAGCAGGAAATCGATGATGTAAAAATCATCTATCAACCCGGATCGAGGAGGATGCCATGAGTGAAGTGCTGGTTACAGGAGCCGCAGGATTCACCGGCGGATATCTGGCCAGAAGGCTTTTAAAAGAAGGGCATACGGTCAGGGGGCTCGTCCTTCCAGGTATGGATGCGGGGACTCTGGAACAGCTCGGGATGAAGATTGTCCGGGGGGATCTAAAGGACCGGGCATCTCTGGAATCCGCAGTCCGGGGAGTGGAGACGGTTTACCACATTGCGGCTGTCTGGCGTGAAGAAAATATCCCCAAGAAGACATTCTGGGATGTGAACGTCACGGGTACGGGCAATCTCCTCGATGCCTCGATGGCCGCATCTGTGAAACGTTTTGTTCACTGCAGTACTGTGGGCGTTCAGGGGCATATCAGCCATCCTCCTGCAAAGGAGGATGCGCCGTATAATCCGGGGGATTACTATCAGACCTCCAAGATGGAGGGAGAACTCCTCGCGCTGGATTATTATAAAAAAGGCCTGCCTGTGGTGATTTTCCGGCCTGTGGGAATATACGGTCCGGGAGATACCCGGTTCCTCAAATTTTTCCGGCACATCGCTAAGGGAAGTTTCCGCATGTTCGGATCCGGGAAGGTGCTCTACCATCTGACGTACATTGATGATCTGATAGAAGGGATCCTCCTGACTGGCACAACTCCGGGCATTGAGGGCGAGATCTTTACCCTTGCAGGGAGTGAATACACCACTCTGGATGAGTGGGCTCAAATAGTGGCTGAAGTGCTCGGTGTAAAGTTATCCAGGCGCCATTTCCCGGCGTGGCCGCTATGGCTGGCCGGTGCTATGTGCGAATTTGCATTCCGTCCTCTGCACCTCAGTCCGCCGATATACAGGAGACGCGTGGATTTCTTCATCAAGGACAGGGCGTTTGATATCAGCAAGGCAAGACAGAGGCTGGGATACAATCCCCGGGTGGACCTGCGTACCGGCCTCAGGAGAACGGCAGAATGGTATAAAGAACAGGGGCTTTTGAATTGAAAGAAAACGGAGTGAAAAAGGAAACGATCGAGATCCAGAAGGAGCTTTCCGGGGAGAGGGGAAGCATGGGCAAATATCAGGATCTCATTGTGGGCAAGAGAGGGTTGTTCAGACTGCTCAAGTATGAACTGATTACGGGTATCGCAGGGCGGATGTCCGGTGCAATGGGCCTCGTTTTCCGCAAGAGACTCTATCCGCTGCTTCTGGGAAAAGTGGGAAGGAACGTGACATTCGGTGTGGGTGTGGTGCTGCGCCATCCCCATAAGATAAGGATCGGCGACAATGTGATCATAGACGATTATTGTGTTCTGGATGCCAAAGGCTCCGGCAATCAGGGCATTATCATAGGCAACGGAGTGTTTCTGGGCAGAAACACGATACTCAACTGCAAGAACGGGGATATTGTACTTGAGGACAATGTCAATATGGGTTTCAACTGCATGATTTTCTCCGCGAGCGAGGTGCGGGTAGGTGCTGACTTCCTGGTCGCAGCCTACTGTTATCTGGTCGGCGGGACGCATCATGCGGAAAATCCCGATATCCCCGTGAGCCGGCAGGGACGCAGCTCCCGCGGGATTACGCTGGGGCCTGGCGGCTGGCTGGGCGCCCATGTGACTGTTTTCGACGGCGTGCGGCTCGGGAAACATGTGGTCATAGCAGGCGGATCGGTCGTGAACCGCAACATACCTGACTATGCGGTAGCAGGTGGAAATCCGGTGACCATAATCAACCGGCGTAAAGGGAACAGCAGCACTGAAGACGGAGCGCATGTCACAGAACTTTAAAAAAAAGAGCCTTCTCTACCTCGCTGTCTTCGATCCGCATGTGCCCTATACGGGAACAGGAGTCCGGGGTTTCCAGTTCGTGAACCGTCTTGCTGCAAGGAACACGCTGGATCTGGTCTATATGTCAGGAGCCGGATATCCGGGGGATCCTGACCTTGAAAAAAAGTATGAGGGAGATATAAAGAATGTGCGGACGAAGGTCCGGATACCTTTCTCTCAGGCCGGGTACTTCCTCTACAGCCGCGCTTTTTACAGCAGGGCCAGGGCTCTGGCACAGAAGAATGCCTATGACGTGATCATCGCCGATTATGGACTCTCCGCTCTTTATGGCATGAAGCTGGCCGGTAAGTTCGGATTACCGCTGGTCTACTGTTCTCACAACATCGAGTACAGGCAGTATCTGGGTAAGGCCAGGAAGGATCCGAGACGCTGGCCGCTGGTCCCCTATGTATACTGCATTGAAAAAAGCGGATGCAAAAGAGCCGGTCTTCTCATGTCGATCTCTCCGGTGGAGGCCGATTTTTTCAAGAAATGGGTATCTCCGGGAAAAATTGTGGTGATCCCCCAGGGATTCGACGAGAATATCTATCATCCCTTTTATGAGAAGATTCCGGGTTCCGGGAAAAAAGTACTGTTTTTCGGTAATTACAACATCTCTACGAACAGGGAGGCTGCCAGAGTCACGCGGGAGAAGATCGCGGACCGGGTGGCTGAACGCTTTCCGGACGTCGACTTCCAGTTCATAGGGGCCAATCCTCCCGTGGATGTTCAGCATCCGCGGATGACCTTTCCCGGTTTTGTCGAAAATCTGGACGGATATATCCGGAGTGCGGATGTCGTCATCTCTCCTGTTCTGGCAGGGTGGGGAATGCCGACGAAGATCATAGAAGCCCTGGCATGCGGCAAGCCCGTAGTGGCCACACCTGTGGCAGCCAGGGGAGTTCCGCCCAAATACAGGAGGCTCCGGATCACCGGAATAGAAAGCTTCGCAGATACTGTGAACGAGGTGCTCGGTCAAAACGATCCTGTCAGTACGGACGATTTCGAAATGCTGAAAGAGGAGTACTCCTGGGGAGGGCTTGTCGACAGATTCGAGAGAAGAATAGACCTGCTGCTCGATTCCGGTTCCAGGATAGTTCCATCCTGATCATCAGGAGAGAGGATCACTGGCCGAAAGCTGATTATGATTAAAAGTCAATAGAGACGGGAGATCCCCCGGAAATACGGGACCTCCTGTGTCTTGGGTCATTGGGTTCGGCTGTATTCAGAGAAAGGCTTTTGCACATATCAGATGATCCGTCTCCTGATAGCGGCCTCGAGCCATAATATCGGAGGGTTCGAGACCAAAATCCACACACTGCTCGAAAACCTGGACAGGAAAGAGTTCCGCCTGTACTTTGTCCTGATATACCCTTCGTACAAGGCAGGTGAAGATTCCATGCGCCTCAGGGACAGGCACAGCGATTACTTTCACTGGGACCATGTGACCCGTTTCGATATGGAGATGAAGGGAAGGTTCAATATCAATCAGATTATGGGTCTTGCCCGCCTCGTGCGCCGCAATAAAATAGACATTCTGCTTTTTACGGCTGTGGGTGCAGGGACGTTCATTGCACCGTTCGCGGCAATGCTTTCCGGCGTGCCTGTGCTTGTGAGGGCAAGTGACACGGTCATCGAGGGACTCTATCCCGGTATTTTAAAGATACTGGACAGGATTTGCCTTCTCCGCACAGACCGGGTCATGGTGCCTTCCAGATTTCTCATGCATCTGCTCAGTAAAGAACTCGGCATCCCTGAGAGTAAAATGACCGTGATCCCCAATGGTATTCCTGTGGAAGGGAGGAAGGGGAGATCCGTCCGGAGCCTTAAAAAAGAGCTCGGTCTCCCTGAGGGCGTCAAGGTCGTGGGCATGGTGGCCAATTTCGCTCCTCTCAAGGCGCATGAGATTTTGATCAGGGCGGTTCCGGATATACTTGCCGGATGCCCCGGTACCCGGTTCCTGCTCGTCGGGGACGGGCCTCTCAGGGGATCTATAGAAAAGCTTGCACAAAGCCTGGGTATCGCGCAGTATTTACATTTTACCGGGTACCGTCCGGATACAGCGGAGCTTGCCCGGATCTACGATGTGGGAATCCTCTCTTCCCGCGTGGAAGTGCATCCGATCTCTCTGATCGAAATCATGGCTGCGGGAGTGCCGGTGGTGGCGCCCCGTGTCGGGGGAATTCCGGAGATCGTGGAGGATGGTGTCAGCGGGCTCCTCGTGCGTCCGGGTGATCCGGAAAGCCTCGCCAAGGGTATCCTGAAAGTGCTCCGAGATCCGGCACTTGCGAAAAAGATAGGAGCCAGTGCCAGGTCAAGGGTATTGTCGGATTTCACGCAAAAGAAAATGCTGGGTAAAATTGAAGAGCTTTTGAAAAATCTGAACTCTGAAGCAGGAAAGGCCGGAACATGACCCTGCATCACAGCTTCCAGGAAGAAAATACGGACCTTTGACGATGAAGTCCCCGAATGCAAAGGTGGCAACCAGCCACCAGATCATGGGAAATACCCTTCTCAGTTCGCTCTCCGAAATGAGCCTGATATTTACCTTTGTCTTTTACATACTCGCCGCGAGATACCTGGGCGATGAGGCATATGGCAAATTCGCTTCTGCCCTCGCTTTTGTCGGTCTGTTTTCCATGTTTGTGCTCTTCGGTTTTTCCTACTCCATAACAAAGATCATTGTGAGGGACAGGGACCGGGCAGGATTTTACGCGGGCAATGCTCTTTCAATCCAGTTTTTTATAGCCATTGCTTTGCTTCTGGTCAGCTCCGGGGTTGCATGGCTTCTCAGGGTCAAATACCCGCCTGAGGTCAGAACTGTGATCGCCATCGTTTTTCTTGCGGAGTCTTTCCGCTGTTTTGGTATGACCCTTCGTTCCACGTGCAAGGCTCTCGGCAGGTTTCATTATGACACTCTGGCAGTCAATGCAGAGAGGATTTTTCTTCTGATCGCTGGCGGTGTACTGCTCGTCTCCGGCAAAGGTGTAGAGGCAGCAGCCTGGGTGCTACTCTTTTCCAGAGCGGTCAGTTTCTTCCTTCTCCTGGGATTTCTGGGCAGATCCGGACAGAAGATCCGGCTGAAACCCGGTCTCTCCACATGCAGAATGCTCGTCCGGCAGTCCTGGATTTATGTACTGCAGTCCTCCTTCTGGACCCTTAACAATTATGTTGATGTGGTCATGCTTTCGCTATTGAGGAATTTCGTGGAGGTTGGCTGGTACAGCGTCGCAAGGCGTTTTTTCGAGGGACTGTGGTTCGTCCCCAATATCATTACCGAAGCTGTGTACCCGGAGCTGAGCGCCCGTCATCTCGTATCCCGCGAGCTGGTGGTAAAGCTTTTCATGCGTTCGTTCAAGTACACTCTCATTGTTGCCACTGTCATAACCATGTGCACGGTCATGGCAGCACCGGATCTCATCCGTCTGGCGTATGGTTCGGAATATGAACAGTCCATTCTCGTGCTGGTGCTTCTGGGTATTGCTGTCGTTCCTTCGTTCCTCCGGTACCTGTTCGGCACGACTCTGATCGCGGTCAACCAGCAGAAAAAAGTGACGATGCTGGACGCAGTCCGAAGCGCTTTGAACATCGTACTCAATTTAATTCTCATCGTGTTGTATGGATATATAGGCGCTGCTGTAACGACCGTGGTCATGGAATATCTGACGCTCATCGCTTATTTTTTGGTGCTTAAAAAAGAAGGGCTGATCCGGAGAAAGGCACTGGGCTTCTCCCTCAAACCGCTCTTGGCAGCTGCGCTGCTCTTCGCCGGATACACCCTCTTTCAGGAGCTGTCAGGCTGGATAAAACTGGCCGGTGTTTTTGTACTGTACTGGTTACTGCTTTTTATGATGAAGATATTCGACCGCGAAGAATTGCGGATTTTTAAAACGTTCCTGATGAAGCTTTTATGGCCTGGACGGTTCAATTCAGGTCCTGAGAGCAGTGGAAAGGATTAGGTTTTTCACCCTATCCCGGAGCTCTGATGATACTTTTCTGGACAGGAATTTTTCTCGCCTCTCTCTATGTTCTTATCCTTCTTTTCTCCGGAGGATTGTGGTTTTATGTAAGGCTGAGGAAGAAGCACAGGATCACAGCGTCCGGGAAAAGGCTTCTCATACTGGCTCCGCATCAGGATGACGGAGTGGCCATGGCGGGCGGTTATGCTCAGCAGGTTCTGAGGAACGGGGGGGAGGTCAGGGTGCTCTACATCACGAACGGTCCCGGGGATGATAAAACTACCCGGAGAAATGAAGCCCTGGATGCATGGGGCCTGGCAGGTCTCTTGAGGGAATCGCTTGTTTTTCTCGGGCATGATACGCTTACCGGCCTGACCGGGCGCAAGGAAATAGAGGACTGCACGGAGGAGATGAAGCGCTTCATGATGCAATACCGGCCTGATACGGTTATCGTGCCGCTGTATGAAGGCGGGAATTATCAGCACGATGTCACCAACTATATTCTCAGCGGTACCCTCGGAATATTGAGCCCGGAGGTTACGGTACTTGAAGCGCCGGAATACAATTTTTACATGTCCCTGAAAACCACACCGGAGAAGGTTCTGTCCGGGTTGTGCCGTCTGATCCCTTTTGTGCATTACGCCTATCCCCCGGAACCGGTTCTTGATGATCCGGTCTGTGTCCTTGAAATGACAGAACAACAGCTTGATCTGAAGAGATCGATGCTGGCCAGATTCGCATCGCAGAATCCGGACAAGCTGGTGGAGAGGTTCGGTTTCCCGGACCGCTTTCAGAAGTATCACGATCACGATTATACAAAACCGCCGTTCGATTATGAGAGATCCCTGGCCAGGAAAATGCACGGCTGTAAAAAAAAGCCGGTCATCGGGCGGCTGGCAGCGGGTATGATGAAGTGGACCAGCACCATTCACCCGGATCCCGATTACGGCATCACACGAATTCCGCTCTGAGGATGGGATGGGTACGCTAAGAATAGAAGTGATCAGGGATCCGGAGTCCCTGAATGCCATGCGCACCGACTGGAACGCGCTCCTGAAAAGAGATTCCAACAGGACCATATTCCAGCTCTGGGAATGGCAATCTCTGGTCTGGGAGCATATGCACGGGGAAAAGGACCGGCTGTGCATACTGGCGCTTTACAGGGATAACAGGCTTGTCGGGATAGCTCCCCTCTGTCTGCGCCTGATCCGTATCTGTTGTGTGCGTATGACCGTTCTCTGTTTCCTGGGTGACCGCTACATAGACTATCAGCAGGTCATTGCGGATGATGATTTCCGGGAGGATGTCTTCCATAGTGCCGCAGCATGGATACTCGGGAGAAAGGACAACTGGGATTTCGTTCAGCTGGAGAATATGATCGGGAATGAAGCGAACCAGTTGTTGATGGTGGCTCTTGAAAAAGGTGAATACAATTTCAAAAAACTCGTCTCGGGGAAAGCTCCGTTTCTGACTCTTGACAGAAGCCGCAGCCTTTATGATCAGTTTTATGATCCGGGTTTTGTGCGGTATCTGAAACGCAAAAAGAAAAAGATGGAAAAAGACCTGGATGTTTCCTTTAACAGGGTGAAAGACGAAAAAGAACTTGACGGCTGTTTCAGGGACTTTGTAGGATTGAACCGCCAGAGGTCGCGCGACAAGCTGCAGATCGGCATATTCCGGCAATCTTCCATAGAAGACATGGTGAGGGCACTGGCTATTGCGTTATTGAAAGCGGGTCTCCTGCGTTTTTATTTTCTTCATGTGCAGGGAAAACCGGCCGCTTCGCTCTTTAACTTTGCATTTGACGGAAAAATCTATTATTATCAAAGCGGGTTCGATCTTTCTTACCGGAAATACAGTGTGGGGCATCTCTGCCATTTGTTTGCGATCGAAGAAGCGTGGAACGAGGATTGCAGTGAATATGATTTTCTGGCCGGAGATGAAACCTATAAATGGCAATGGACTGAAAAATTTCGTACTTTATACAGGATACGCGTGGTACATGCGCGTTGGAAAGCCAATTTGTACGATTTCCGGTCACAAGTCCGGAGCGTGATCCTCAGACTGAATGTCCTGAAAAAATGGGCTCTGAAGTTCCGTTGAGATCTTCAGGAATGAAAATCCGGAAAAAGGACGGTATGTATTTTTCCCGGGTCGGTGTGAACGGAAAAAAATACCCCCTGAAATGAAGTTGCGGGTTGTATTTTTCCCGGCCGGACGGTGATCAAAAAAAAATTATACTGATCGCGGAGTCAGATATGCCAGGTAAAATAACGACCGGTGTGGTCTTCATATGCATGATAGCCACAGTTCCTGCACTGTCCCAGATCCCCCATTTTACGGAAATGGGACCAGAGATTGGTGCAGGGACGATCCTTAACTCGCATGGCTCGGGCATTCTCGATTTCGACAACGACGGATTCTTCGATATATTTGTTGTCCAGAATTACAGCGTTTTTCCCGATGATCACCGTTACCATGCCCTCTTAAAAAATGACCAGGACGGGACTTTTACGAATGTGACCATTGCAGCGGGGTTTAGAGAATCCGAGTCAAGCGCCCAGGGTTTTGCTGCGGCAGATTACGACAACGACGGTGATGTGGATGTCTCCATTGCTATGAATTATATTTATGCGACCACACTTCACAGGAATACGGGCCACGGTACGTTCACGGATGTTTCGGTATCCTCAGGAGTCAGGCGCAATAACCTGGGCAGGACCCTCTCCTTCCTGGACTATAATTCGGATGGATATGTGGATCTCCTTGTCGTGGGGGCCAAGGAAGATTCAACAAACTCATATCCTTATATGTATCTCTTCAGGAACAACAAAGATGGAACATTCACTGATGTGGCCAGAACCGTAGGGCTGGGTACTATTCGTTCCTACGACGATATATACGGATATGCGGTCGGGGACATAGATAATGACGGGGACCCGGATATCTTCGCAGCGAATTACAGAACTCAGTCCATTTTTTACTGGAACGACAACGGTTTCTTCCGCGATGCCACCACTGCCAGAGGTCTGCCAAAAGACAGCCTGTACATGGGTGCAGTGTTTCTCGATTACGACAATGACGGGTATCTGGATCTGTTTTTAAGAAAGAGACCGAACATACGCGCCCAGATGTTCAGGAACCTCAGGAACGGAATGTTCGCCAATGAATCCTCCACTCTGAATGTGTCACCCCAGTACTTCGATACCGCTCCATACGGAGGCGGTTTGAGCACAGGGGATTTCAATAATGACGGTTTTATCGATATCCTGATACTGGTCAAGCGGCCGGCACTGAACTGGCTGTACCTGAACGACGGCGATGGCACCTTTACCGCCCGGAACACCGTGTGCAATATCAACGACTATCAGGAATACTGGAGTGCTCCTCTGGCGGATTTCAACGGCGACGGGTATCTGGATATCTATTTTTGCAGGAACGACGCTCCTCCGGATCAGGAATTCGGCACAGCACTTTACATGAACGACGGAGGGACCAATCACTGGCTTCAGTTCAACCTGGAGGGTGTTGAGAGCAACCGCTCCGGAATAGGCGCCCGGGTGACGGTCTATACAGGCACCAGAAAACAGATGCGGCATGTGACCGGCGGGGATGGCTACAAGACAGACAGTTTTACTGTAGAATTCGGCCTGGGAACGTATACCCTGGCGGACAGTGTGGAGATTTACTGGCCCAGTGATATAGTCCAGAAATTGATCAGTGTGCCTGCGGATACCCTGATCGATGTGCAGGAGCAGGAGGGGACGTTCTACTTTGGCTCCTTTGCTGTCTCCGGCAGTGTTCAGTATCACGATCAGCAGAACATGATCCCGAATGTGGACCTCGTCATGACCGGGCAGGTCACGGGTACCGTATCCACAAATGTTGCCGGACTTTACCGATTTGAGGATATAGACGGACTTAAAAACTTTCAGGTCACTCCCGGGAAACCGGTCGGGGAAGATGTACCGGCAGGAGCGGTTTCCGCTCTCGATGCCTCTCTGGTGGCCCGCCATTCCCTGGGATTTCTCTCGCTTTCCGGTTATGATCTGACCTGCGCGGATGTGGATGCGAACGGGAGCGTGGAAATTCTGGACGCTGCCTTCATCGCCCGTTTCG
>CAYXFJ010000001.1:0-3250 GCA_964464265.1 uncultured bacterium | reverse complement strand
TGCTGGGGGACGTGAATCATGACTGGGACAATCCTTCAAGCCCGCCCAAGGGGGGTGCAGCAATATGTCATCCACCGGCAGAGATGACAGTACCTGAAACGCACGAACTCACGGTTCCCCTGTTTCTGGAAAAGGGGACAGACCTTCTCTCTGCGGATGTATGGATCAGGTACGACACATCCTGTGTCGAACATACGGAAGTTTCCAGAACAGCACTGACATCCGAATTCCGGCTGGTATGGCATGCTTCAGGAGGGCTTCTGAAAATAGCCCTTTACGGGACAAGAGAGGTCAACAACAGGGGAAGCATACTTGATATTGGATTCCGGATGAAAGCGGATGCTGCCGGACCCGGATCGCTTAAATGGGAAGTTATCAGGATCAATGACCAACCCTTCACAAGCCATATGACGACACTTGTTCTTGACCCGGCGGAGACTCACACTTCTTCACCTTTACGCTTCGGTTTGCTGGATAGCTATCCCAATCCGTTCAATCCTTCAACCCGAATCCGGTACGAGCTTGACGGGGCAGGTCTCGTCTCCATTGCCGTTTTCGATATAATGGGAAGGCATGTAAAAACCCTGAAGCATGCCGAAGAAGATGCGGGAGCCTACGAAGTGCTGTGGGACGGCAAAGATTCCGGCGGCGTGGAGGTCACGAGCGGGATGTATCTCGTTCAGCTTGTCCGGGGCAGAGATATGGACAGTATCAGAATACTGAAAGCAAAATGATCTTCTGCGGAGTGCGGCAGACCCTGTTTTATAGATGCGGGGGAAAAAGTATCTGGAGATCAACAGCTGGAATGGTCAATCTGAAAGAATGGGATTAGGTCCATGATTTTCGGAATTTTCGGCATGGAATGCCTTAAAAAAAACGGACTGCATGCAAAGGAGAATCTCAGGAAAAGGGGATATGACCTCGAAGTGATTTGCGAAGAGGAATCCTTGAAGATCTGCCTTGTCAAAGGGAAAGGGATACCGGGGCAGTGGGAGACGGTGACACAGCGGGCAGGAAAAAGCGTTATGGTCCGGGAGGGAGAGATCTATCCTTTACGCGATCCTGGAAATGAGGCCTGTTCCATTATTCAGGAAAATATGAGGGAGGAGAAGACTCCAGAAGAGCTTGGGAAATGGAACGGCGCATTTTCGGTCGCTGCCTGGAAGGCATCCAGGAAGGCCGGGCTGATCGCGAGGGATCCCCTGGGTATCTGTCAGATGTTCTATGCCCTGCGGGAGGACGGTATTCTCTTCTGCTCGGGGCTCAGGCTGTTAGCTTTAGCTCTGGGTCTTGAAGGCGAGATCGATCCTCCTGTGCTCATGAAGTACCTTGTTTTCTGCTATAATCCAGGTCTCGATACGCTTTATAAAGGCATAAAGCGCCTGAGACCCGGACATTATCTTGTATGGCAGGACGGGAAGACAGAGTTCAAGCCTTACTGGCAGCTGAATTTCGAGCAGGACCGGTCCGTGAGCGTGGAAACCGCTGCGGATAGCATAAGAGAGAAGCTCGCCTCGGCCGTTAAAACGAGGGTCAATCGCAGCGCCAGGACAGGCGCTTTTTTAAGCGGCGGACTTGATTCTTCAAGTGTGGTTTCGCTTCTGAGAAGAGAGAATGTGGAACCTCTTCATACCTTTTCTTTCCGCTGCCGCGGGGAATCGTTCGATGAGTCGGGATACGCCAGGCGCATGGCTGATGAGGTGGGTGCCTTTCACACAGTTGTAGAGTACGGTTCCGCGAACGTGCTCGAGGCACGCGAAATGGTCAGGCTCATGGAGGAACCGTTCTGCGATGTGGGTATCAATGTAGCCACATTTCTTCTCGCAAAGGCCGCCGGGGGAGAGGTGGATGAAATATACACCGGGGACGGAGGGGATGAGCTTTTTGCGGGGCATCCGGTATATGTTGCGGACAGGGCAGCAAGATTGTTCCGCGTCCTGCCAAAATGGCCCAGGAACTGGATGTTCGCTCTCGGCCGCAGTCTTCCGGATTCGGATCAGAAAAAAGACCTGAGAGTGAAGATCAAACGGTTCTCGCAGAGTTACGCTTATCCGGACGCCCTCGGCACGCACCGGTGGCGGGTGTATTACCATCCGGGTACGCTGAAGAACCTTATGAAAGACACGGGAGGGGAAGAAGCAGCTCTGAAAGTATTCGATGATGTGATCGGTTACAATAAAGAGGCCAAGGACTTGGACTCTCTGAGCCGTTCGCTTTATACGGATTATCAGACGGTGGTCCAGTTCTATCTGAGGAGGCTGGATATTGCCGGAGCCATGGGTCTGCGGCCAAAACTTCCCATGCTGGATAAGGATCTGGTCTCGTACTGTGCTTCCCTTCCAGCCCGTTTAAAGATCAGGGGATTTTCAGACGTCAAATATATCGAGAGGATTGCCGTCGAACCCCTTCTTCCCCATGAGATCGTGCACAGAAAGGATAAGCTCGGCCACAGCATACCCCTGAAAAACTGGATGCGCGATGCTGGTGAGGTCAGGACATTCATGCTGGAACTGCTCTCCGAAGAACGTATCAGGCACAGGGGATGGTTCAACAAGAATTTTATCGACAGCATGATGGAGGAGCATTTCACCAGAAAAGCGAACCATTCGCACCGTCTCTGGGCCCTCATGATACTCGAGCTCTGGATGGAGCATCATGTGGACAGGAACAGGTAGCCAGGAAAGGTTTCGTGAGCACGGTGATCGGACATTCGCTGGGAGGCATGATACTGGCAGATGCAGCAGGCCGGCGTCCGGAGGGGTGGAGAGGGCTGGTACCCCTGCTGGTAGCAGCCAGCCTTCCGGATGTGGATTTTCTCTTTGGATTCGTGAAAGGCAATCCGAATCTCTACCATCACGGCTGGACGCACAGCCTGTTTTTCACTGTTCTCGCCGGCATTGCAGTACTGATCGGTACACGTATCCTGAAGGGGAAATTTCTGACAGGGCCCGCAATACTCACGACCGGCATTCTTTGTACCCATATTGTGATCGATCTCCTGACGCTGGACAGAGGGGCTCCCATTGGCCTCAAGCTTTTGTGGCCGTTGAGCAATGAATATATGATCTCGCCCGTGACCGTATTCCGTGATGTGAATAAAGCATCGTCCAGCGCGGATTTCTTCGGGAGCCTCTTCTGCATGCACAATCTGTGGACAGTGTTCTCCGAACTGGGTATCCTGGGCTTTGTGTACGGTATTGTACTGGTATATAAAAAACGAAGAAAAAACGCATGTTAGCGATGAGCGGTG